>CAZERX010000068.1:0-10214 GCA_964515045.1 uncultured Eubacterium sp. | reverse complement strand
CGTTCATTTATAATATAATAGGTATTCCGCTCGCCGCCGGAGTGTGGTATCCTTTGTTTGGATGGCAGTTAAATCCCATGTTCGGCGCGGCAGCGATGAGCCTGTCGAGCTTCTGCGTGGTGACGAATGCACTGCGGCTGAACCTTTTTGACGTGCACAGCACGAAAAAGGATCGTCCGGCAGGACGGAACAGAAACAAAAATGAGAATTATGCAAATGCAAAAACAATATCAGATGAAAAGGAGAAAAAAACAATGACAAAGACGATGAAGATCGAGGGAATGATGTGCGGACACTGTGAGGCGCGGGTAAAAAAGACACTGGAAGCGATCGAGGGTGTTGCGGGCGCAGAGGTCAGCCATGAGGCAGGAACGGCAGTCGTGACACTGAGCGCAGACGTATCGGACGAAACGTTGAAGGCAGCCGTTGAAGCGCAGGATTATCCGGTGACCTCGATCGGATAGGCGAAGCAGGCAGACAGCATGGAAACCAGAGAAATACTAGAGCAATTATGCAAAGGCAAAATCACGCTGGATGAGGCGGAGCTTCATCTGAAAACACAGCCGTATGAGGAAATGGGCGGCTTCGCCAAGCTGGACATGCACAGAAAGGTGCGGTCGGGTTTTCCGGAGGTCGTATTCTGTGAGGGTAAGGCGGATGAGCATCTGCTCGCGATCTATGAGCGGCTGTATGAGGCAGACGGTGCGGTATTCGGTACGCGGGCGAGCAGACAGCAGTTTGAGTTTATGCAAATGCATATTCCAAGCATCTCCTACGACCCGATCTCACGCATTCTGAAGGTTGAGCCGGATACGCCGCGTACAGAGCCGGTCGGCTCCATTGCAGTCTGCACGGCAGGAACGGCAGACATTCCGGTGGCAGAGGAGGCAGCACAGACCTGTGAGTATTTCGGCGCACATGTGGAGCGCATCTATGATGTCGGTGTGGCAGGACTGCACCGGCTGCTCGCGAATATGGAGCCGGTGTACCGTGCCAACTGTGTGATCGCAGTCGCCGGTATGGAGGGCGCGCTGGCAAGCGTGCTCGGCGGTCTGGTGGATCGTCCGGTGATCGCCGTGCCGACCTCGGTCGGCTACGGGGCGAGCTTTCACGGATTGAGCGCTCTGCTCACGATGATCAATTCGTGCGCGAACGGTGTCGGCGTGGTAAATATTGATAACGGTTATGGTGCGGCATATCTCGCCACACAGATCAACCGGTTGGGAGTGGATACAGATGAACGGTGAAAGGATCCTATATCTTGAATGTGCGTCAGGCATCAGCGGGGATATGACGGTCGCGGCACTGCTGGATCTCGGCGCAGATGAAGCAAAGGTTCGGGATGCAGTGGCTTCCATGGAATTAGAGGGCGCAGAGGTCGCCATTTCCCGCGTGAAAAAGTCTGGGCTTTCGGCATGTGATTTTGCGGTCGTTTTGGACGAAGCGCACGAAAATCATGACCATGACATGGAATATCTGCACGGACAGGATATGCACCATGTACACGCACATGAGGAGCATCATGCGCATCACGAACATGAGCATGGACATATGCACGCGCACGGCTCGCGCGGTATGCATGAGATCACGCATATCATCGGGCACGCACGGCTGACGGAGGGCGCACGGACACTCGCACTCCGCATTTTTGACATCTTGGCAAAGGCAGAAGCAAAGGCGCACGGCGTGCCGTATGAGGAGGTACATTTTCACGAGGTCGGCGCGGTGGATTCCATCATAGACATCGTGGCGACGGCGGTCTGTCTGGATGATCTGTCACCGTCCGGCATCGTGCTCTCGCCGCTCGCGGAGGGCTGTGGAACGGTGCGCTGTCAGCACGGTGTGCTTCCGGTACCGGTACCTGCGGCGGCAAACATCGCGTGCGAATACCGACTGCCGATCCGCCATACGGAGGTATCCGGTGAGTTGGTCACGCCGACCGGCGCAGCGATCGCGGCAGCCGTCATGCAGGAAAAAAATGAGCTTCCGTCGGACTATCGGATCGAACGGATCGGGATCGGCGCGGGCAAGCGGTCGTATGATACGGCAGGGATCCTGCGTGCGATGTGGATCGTTCCGCTGGCAGAGCCGGTGCATGATGAGATCGTGAAGCTCGAAGCGAACATCGACGATTCGACCGGTGAGCAGCTCGCGTACTGTATGGAATGTCTGCGGGAAGCCGGAGCAAGGGATGTGAGCTTTCTGCCGGTCTATATGAAGAAGAACCGTCCGGCGTATGAGCTGCATGTGATCTGTGCACTGCAGGATGTGACGCGGCTCGAGCAGATCATTTTCAGACAGACGACCACGATCGGGATCCGGCGCTGCCGGATGGAGCGCACGGTGATGGAGCGGGAGACCGCGCAGGTACAGACCGCGTTCGGTGAGGTGACGGTGAAGCGGTGCAGGCTCGGTGAGTTACAACGCGTGTATCCCGAATATGAAAGTATTGCCAAAATCTGTCGGGATACGAAACAGGATTTTCGTAATGTTTACCAAGCGATCCTGCGTGAGATTGAATAAATATGCAAGGAAATTGTGTAGTATTACTAAAAAGCCGGATTTTATAAGAAATAGATATAAAAAACCCTCTGAATGTGCTATAATAGTATGAGATTTTTCGCTATTTAGTAGCTTGAAGGGGGTTTTTTCATGGCAAATATCCACTTATCAGAGCTTTTGGATGAAGAACGCGTGACTTTGCTGCAGGACGGCTTTTCCCGACTGAGCGGCGTTGCGGTCAGGATCATTGATGAGAACGGTGCACCACTGACCGAGCCGAGCCAAAAGGCGCGTGTCTGTCACGAGATCCTGCGCAGTACCAAGGAAGGGCAGCGGCGTTGTGAGGAAAGTGACAGGAACGGAGCCAGACGTGCCATGCACAGCGGCAAAACGGAGGTCTATACCTGTCCGGCAGGACTTTGTGACTTTGCGGCACCGATCACGGTAGACGGACGCTATATGGGTGCGATCGTGGGCGGACAGGTGCTCTGCGGTGAGCCGGATGAGGATGCGATGCGTGCGCGGGCAGCAGAATGGCAGCTCGATCCGGAACAGTTCATCGCAGCGATGCATGAGGTTCCGGTCATGTCGGAAGCACAGATCCAGCGCGTGGCAGAGTATATGGGACTGCTCGCAGATTCGGTGTCCACACTTGCATCCGGTCGGTATGAGATGCTGAACAAGACGCGTGAGATGGAGAATCTGAACCGGATGAAAACGGAATTTCTCACGACCATGAACATGAATCTCCATAAGCCCCTGCAGGAGATGCTTTTTCTTGCGACGAGCATCAACCGGATGGAGCTGCCGGAGGAGGCAGCGGTGAAGCTGCGCAAGCTGGAAAAAATGAACCAGAACGTGATCAATACGCTGGCGGATGCGATGTCGTATTCGGAGCTGACACGGACGGATTCGGATATCCTTGAGACCAAGTACGATCTGCGGAAGCTTTGTGAGGGACTGGAGCTGACCTATACGGGCAAGCTCATGGCACGTCCGGTCGAGTTTGAGCTGCGTGTGGATGCTGACGTGCCGACGGATCTTTTCGGCGATGTCACAAGGATCCGGCAGATCTTAGTCAATCTTTTGAATAATGCCGTGCAGTATACGGAGCAGGGAACGATCCTTTTACATATTTCCAAGCAGCCGACGACGTATGGTCTGATGCTGAATTTTGAGATCGCAGACACCGGCATCGGTATGGCAGAGGAGCAGGTGCGCGTCATACAGGAAATGTTTGACCGCGTGCATGAGAGCAATACGATCGAGGAGGATATACTGGCGTTCGGTCTTGGTATGACGAGCCAGTTGGTCAGCGCGGTATATGGAAGCGTAACGGTAAACAGCACATTGGGTGAGGGCAGCAGCTTTGTGGTTGCGATCCCGCAGATGCAGAGTGAGGTTTAGTCATGCAGACAGATATTTACGAGAGATCATTACTTGAGAGTGTCAGGATGCTGGCACAGGCACATACGGTAGATGATGAAAAAAACAGGGAAGCAGTGCGCCACATGCAGGAAACGCTCCGCTTTGCCGCCGTATCGGTCAAGCGTACACCGGTGCAGGGCAAGGCTGCCCCGCAGGAATGGTATGTGCACAGTGAGGATGCAGACCTTTCCAGACCGCTCGTTTTTTCTTATGAAAATGAGGACGCGGGAGAGCGTGTGATCTACAGCGTTTATCCGAAGCAGGGCGCGGATGCGTGGGATGAGCAGGAAACGGAGCGTCTGGATCTTTTTGTACTGCTGCTCAATGAGGAGAACAAGCGGCAGAAGCTGGTGGAGGATGCCAATTATTACCGCTATCACGACCCGCAGACCCGCCATACGAATATGGCATATTTTTCGGAGTGCTGCGAGCGCTATATCAGAGAGCATACGATCGGCAGTTATACTGCGATCGCGGCGAATCTGACGGATTTTACCAATCTGAACCTAAAGATCGGCAGCAGTTGCTGTGATACGGTGCTGATCCGGTATATGGACTGGCTGAAGCAGGGACTGTGTCCGGACGAGGTCGTTTCGCGCATCAGCGGCGATCAGTTTGCGCTGCTCGTGCGTCATGAGCACGAGGATGAACTCGTGGACAAGCTGCGCGCCAGCGTGATCCGCTACGGCTGGAAGGAGACGGATGTGGTCGAGGTGTCCGCAGAGGCAGGCATTTACCGCATGTCGGATGCCGTGGAGAACCATCATCACGTGATACAGGCGATCAGCAGCGCACTGAATGTGGCGAAAAGCTCACATCAGTTGCAGTTTGCATATTATGATACGCTCACGGCAGATGCCAGCGAGCGAAAGAAATTTTATGAGGCAGAATTTGAAAAGGCACTGCGCAATGAGGACATCCACGTTTATTTCCAGCCGAAGGTGTCATTAAAGGATTATGACCTGATCGGTGCGGAGGCGCTGTCGCGTTGGATCGTCAACGGCGAGATCGTGCCGCCGGATTCCTTTATCCCGATCCTTGAGGAAACGACGCGGATCTGCGAGCTGGATTTTTATGTGCTGGAGCATGTCTGCCGCAGTATCCATGAGTGGCTGACGCATGGCGTGCAGCCGGTAAAGGTGTCGGTCAATTTTTCACGCCGCCACCTGTCCAACAAAAATCTGGTGGAGGACATCGTGCGGGTGTTAGACCGCTACGAGGTGCCGCATCAGTATATCGAGGTCGAGCTGACAGAGACAACGATCGACGCGGATTTCGCGGCATTGAAGCAGATCGTATACGGTCTGCGGGATCACGGGATCGAATCCTCCGTGGATGATTTCGGCATGGGCTATTCATCGCTCAGTCTGATCCGTGATGTGCCGTTCAAGGTGTTAAAGATCGACAAGAGCTTTTTGCGCGACAAAAATATGGAGTCGGACGAGCGTCAGCGCGCGATGATGAAGCATGTGATCAGCATGGCGAACGACCTTGGCATGGAGTGTATCGCCGAGGGCGTGGAGAGCATGGAGCATGTGCAGCTTTTGAAAGAAAATAAGTGCTATATGGCACAGGGCTTTTTATTCAATCGCCCGATCCCGCAGGAGGAATTTGAAACGATCCTGACCCGCGAGGGCAGATAAAATGAGTAAGAAACCCATACATCTGATGTTATGGGTTTTTTGCATGGTTAGGGATAAAAGAGCGTTCCTGACTGATAGATATTCCGTAAGAAAGCGAAAGAAGGAGGAAAAAACAATGAGAAAGAAACACGTTTCACGCTTACTGTCAGCCGTGCTGGCAGCAGCAGTGACCGCATCGCTCTGGGGCGGTGTGAATGCAGAGCCGGCGAAGGCAGCAGAGCTGACAGAAGCAGGCATCATGCAGCAGCAGACGATCGGCGAGCCGCTTACGTCTGTGACCGAGGACGAGGTCGCGGCATTTGAGCGCAGTCTGGAAAAGGAGCTGCGCGCAGCGGACAAGTCGGACAAGGCAGAAAAGAAGGAAACACTCGCAGAGCTGGCGCAGAAAAAGGCGAAGGTGCTCTGCGATATGTACGATGTGACGAGCGTCCAGTATGCGATCATGCAGAAGGGCGAGCTGGTGCTGAGCGATGCATACGGCACCGATGATGCCAAGAAAAAGACGAAGGTCGATACGGATTCCATATACGGCATCGCGTCCATCAGCAAGATGTTTACGACGACCGCGATCCTGCAGCTCGCAGAGGCAGGGAAGCTGTCACTGGATCAGCCGGTCGTGAACTATGTGCCGGAATTTCAGATGAAGGATGCGCGCTACAAGGATATCACCGTGCGGATGCTGCTCAATCATTCGTCCGGTATCATGGGCGGCGGACTGAACAGTGCACTGCTTTTGGACGATACGGATACACAGTACCACGACAATCTTTTACAAAAGCTGGCAGATGAAGAGTTGAAGGCAGATCCCGGTGCATACAGCGTGTATTGCAATGACGGCTTTATTCTGGCTGAGATCGTCGTAGAGCATGTGAGCGGGGAATCGTTCAGTGATTATCTGAAAAAGCATATTTATGAGCCGCTCGGACTGACGCATGTCTATACGCCGCTGCAGATAGATGATACCGCAAAGACGGCAGGCATTTATCTGAGCGGCAGCAAGCAGAAGCTCCCGATGGAGTATTTTAATGGGATCGGAACCGGCGGACTGATGGCAAATGCAGAGGATCTGTGCCGGTTTGGCATGACCTTTACGAAAAATTACGGAAAGCTTCTGTCAGCAGCCACCGTGGATGCGACCTACGCTGAGGAGGGCAGGAACGGACAGTGGTGCGAGGAATATTCCGGCGCGATCAATTTCGGACTCGGCTGGGATTCCGTATCGGAATATCCGTTCGCGGATCTTGGCATCCGCGCGGCAGATAAGGGCGGCGATTCCCTGTTTTATCACGGCTCGCTCATGGTGCTGCCGGAGCAGGATCTGACCATCTGTGTGCTGAGTGTCGGCGGGGCGAGCATTTATGATAATATCTTTGCACAGCTCCTTACAACAAAGTATCTCACGGAGCAGGGCACGGTTACGGAGGAGGCGCTCTCTGCCGTTCCGAAAAAATATGAGTTAAAGAGCAAAAAGACCGCCGTTCCCAAAAGCATGAGCGGCTACAATGGTTATTACGTGTCTACGGCGGGCACTTACAAGGTCAAAATGACCAAAAACGGACTGGATCTCGTGCTCCTCAGCTCGCCCGACACCGTGATGAAGTTTTATTATCGCGAGGATGGTTATTATGTTTTCTCCGGCGGCGCGCAGGCACTGAAATTCCTCACACAGAACGGCAGGAAATATCTGATGGTCGGCAGCTACAGCAAGCTGACCGGTATCGCGACCGGATTTAATTTCACCTATTGCGCAGAAAAGGTGGCATCGAAAAAGCTCGCAAAATCCACGCAGAAGGTATGGGATGCGCGGAGCGGCAAACGCTATTTTATGGTAAATGAGAAATATTCATCTGCATATTACCCGCTCGGTGCAGCGATCGTGGATGTGGATGGAACGGTTAGCCCGAGCGGTTATTTTTATTATAATAAGATCACCGGCGCGGACACTGCCGTGCAGTTTACGGACATCCCGATGACCGGCTCGCGGGATGCATCCGACTATGTATTTACAACGGATGCGGACGGAAATGAGTGGATGACCTTCGCCGGACGGCGGCTGATCGAGGAGTCCGGCTTAAAGGCACTTTCCTCAAAGAAATCCTTTAAGATAAAGATCGATCAGACGACAGGTGACGCAAAGTGGTATCGCATCACCAAAAAGACGGCAGGAAAGAAAATGACGGTCACACTGTCAGAGGATCAGCATGCGATGGCAGCCGTTTATGATAAGGACGGCGAATTCGTATACAGCACGCTGGTGTCCGGCAAGAAAACGGTCAAGCTGCCGAAAAACGGCTATGTTGTATTTGCCGGTGATGCCGGTACTGCAATTTCAGTAAAGGTAAAATAAGATGGAAAACAGAAGCAATGGAAAACGCGCAGGGATCCCTGCACTGCTCACGGCGGCAGCGCTTGTGCTGTGCGCCGGCTGCGGGCAGGATGCGGATTATGGAAAATATGTGACGCTCGGCGATTATCACGGACTGGAGGTCGCCTATGAGGTCGAGCCGGTGACGGATGCCGAGCTTGCCGAATATGAGCAGGAAAATGTAGAAGCCTATGCCGAGTTTGAGGAAACGGATGAACCGCTGCAGATGGGTGATATGGCAGAGGTGCTGCTGACTGCTACGGAAACGGATGGTGAGATGCTCTATGATTTCTCAGACGGCTACGAGATGGTCGTCGGTGATGAGGAATTTGATGCGCCGGTGGACGAGGCGCTGCTCGGAGCGCAGGCGGGCGATGTGCTGAACCTTACGGTGACGCATGACAGCGAATATACGGATATCGCACTTTCCGGAAAAACTGTGGATTATCACATTGAGGTGCAGTCTGTTTCCAAGGTCGTGATACCGGAGGTGACGGATGCATTCGTACAGGAAAACTTTGACGCATCCGACGTGGAGTCATGGCATGAAAGCAACCGCGCGGAGCTTGCCGCAGAGCATGAGGAGGAAGCAGAGGAGCAGTATCGGAACGCGCTCGTAGAGGCGGCTGTCGATGCGGCACAGATCAGCGGTTATCCGAAGGCGCTGTATGAGAAAAAAAAGCAGGAGGTAGACAGCGGTTATCAGAGCTATCTCGACATGATCAGCTCGGATATGACGCTGCCGGAGCTGTATCAGATGCTCGGCACGGACGAAAAGGAAGTGGAACAGGAGTATCTGTCTGAAACGAATCGCGCGATGGTGCTCGCAATGATCCGCGAAGCAGAGCATATCACGCTCAGTGATGAGGAATGGCAGGAGCGTCTGTCTGAGTACGCAGAGGGTGAGGAGTACGACTCTGTGGAGGAGCTTCTCGCGGATTATGATGAGACCTCCCTGCGTGAATATTTTTTGGATGAGCTGACGATCGACGCACTGGTAAGCTATGCCGCGTCGAAATGATTGCTTTTTTCAAGAAACAAGCGGGTGGGTGTATTGTATTTTATAAAATAAAGGCTTACAATAAGTGCAGATGATATGGAGGATGACCGCAGCAGAGGGGTGAGACTGCCGCGGTCGTCTGAATCCTATAAAGCTACAAATTATTAAAATACAAGGAGAAAGAACATGTTTGGATTTGGACAGTTGATTGAGATTCTGAAAAAACACCCGCGCAAGATCGTATTCACGGAGGGCAGTGACCCGCGTATCTTAGAGGCAGCTTCACGGCTGCTCGCCAGCAATTTCCTTAGTCCGGTGCTCGTCGGCAAGGAGGACGAGATCAACCGTTCGGCAGAGGAGAGCGGCTTTAATATCCGTGGTGCCAAGATCGTAGATCCGGAAAATTATGAGCGCATGGATGAGATGGTAGAGCTGTTCTGTGAGCTTAGAAAGAGCAAGGGCGTGACACCGGAGCAGGCGCGCAAGATGCTCACGCATGCGAATTATTTCGGCACGATGCTCGTAAAGCTCGGTGAAGCAGATGCACTGCTCGGCGGTGCGACCTATTCGACCGCAGACACCGTTCGTCCGGCATTGCAGCTTATCAAGACCAAGCCCGGCAGCAGCATCGTATCCTCATGCTTTATTCTGGTACGTCCGAGTGCGACCGGTGACAATGAGGTGCTCGCAATGGGTGACTGCGCCATCAATATCAAGCCGACTGAGGATGAGCTGGTAGAGATCGCACTGGAGACCGCAGAGTGTGCCAAGATCTTTGGTATCGATCCGCAGGTGGCATTCTTAAGCTACTCTACACTCGGCTCCGGTTCCGGTGAGGACGTGGACAAGATGCGCAATGCTGCCATGAAAACAAAGGAGAAAGCACCGAATCTCCCGATCGAGGGCGAGCTGCAGTTTGACGCTGCCGTTGCACCGCGTGTGGCACGCACGAAATGTCCGCAGTCTGAGGTGGCAGGACATGCAAATACCTTTATATTCCCCGACATCAATGCCGGAAACATCGGTTATAAGATCGCACAGCGCATGGGTAATTTTGAAGCCTATGGACCGATCCTGCTTGGATTGAATGCACCGATCAATGACCTTTCCCGCGGCTGCAATGCTGCGGAAGTATATTCCATGGCGATCATTACGGCTGCACTGGCATAGTGCCTGTCTGAACGCTTTGGTGCGGAGAACCGGAACTTTCGGTTCTTCGCCCTTTTTTGTATGGGCTTTAGCCTGTTGAGTGCGTCGACACGAGTTTCTCCGAAAG
>CAZERX010000067.1:0-10217 GCA_964515045.1 uncultured Eubacterium sp. | reverse complement strand
GAGCCGAGCGATGTCGGTGCAGATATGGTCGTCGGCTCACTGATCAAAAATCCGGGCGGCGGACTCGCGCCGATCGGCGGTTACATTGCAGGAACGACAGAATGCGTGGAAAATGCGGCGTATCGGCTGACCTCGCCGGGACTCGGTAAGGAGGTCGGCGCTTCGCTCGGCGTGATCCAGTCCTTTTATCAGGGTCTGTTTCAGGCTCCGCTCGTCGTCAGTGGCGCATTAAAGGGTGCGATCTTTGCGGCAAATCTGTATGAGCGTCTCGGCTTTACGGTGATGCCGAACGGAACGGAGAGCCGTCACGACATCATACAGGCGATCACGATGGAGACACCGGAGCGTCTGTGCGCGTTCTGTGAAGGCATACAGGCGGGTGCGCCCGTAGACAGCTATGTGACACCGGAGCCGTGGGATATGCCGGGCTATGACAGTCAGGTGATCATGGCGGCAGGTGCGTTTGTACAAGGCTCGTCCATCGAATTATCGGCAGACGGACCGCTGCGCGCTCCGTATAACGTCTATTTTCAAGGCGGACTCACGTGGCATCACGCAAAATTCGGCATTCTGATGTCTTTACAAAAACTTTACGGCAGAAATCTTGTTAATAAGGAGCTGTTGTGCTAAAATAAACAGATAGTGTGGCTGGATCATGCCTTCGGGGAGAAATCGGAAAAGAGGGAAAATGACAGACCATATCAGAGCAAAGGAGCTTCCGTTATCGGAGCGCCCTTACGAAAAATGCCTGCAGTATGGCGCGCAGGCATTATCAGATGCCGAGCTGCTTGCCGTGATCTTAAAGAGCGGCAGCGGTAAGCTGAATGCGGTCCAGCTTGCACAGCATATCCTGCAGGCAGGAACGAAAAACTTATTAAATCTCTATCAGATGTCCGTGCAGGAGCTGATGCAGTTTTCCGGCATCGGCGAGGTGAAGGCGATACAGCTCAAATGTGTCGCGGAGATCTCGCGCCGGATCGCACGCACCGAGCGTGTGTCGCGGGTACGGCTGTCGGATGCGGCAGCGGTCGCCTCGTATTATATGGAGCAGCTTCGCCATGAAACAACGGAGCATCTGATCGTCAGCATGTTTGACGTGAAATGTACACTCATTGGTGATAAAGAGGTGTCGTCCGGCACGGTGCGGTCGGTGCAGGCAGCGCCGCGTGAGATCTTTTTAACGCTCCTTGAGTACCGTGCGGCATCCTTTATCCTGCTGCACAATCATCCGAGCGGGGATCCGGCCCCCAGCAGGCAGGATGAGCTTTTGACCGCGCGCATGTATGACTGTGCCAGACTGATGGATATCCCGCTGTCTGACCATATCATTATCGGGGATAATAAGTATTACAGCTTTCGGGAAAATAAACAGATTATAATTTAGGAGAAAATGAGCATGAGCAGCAATGTATACGGGATTGACCTCGGAACGACCAATCTGAAGGTGTTCTGCAAGTCAAGCGGAAAAATATTGAATGAAAAGAATACGGTCGCGATCGTGAACAAGAATCAGCTCTATGCCTACGGAGATGCGGCATATGCCATGTATGAGAAAGCGCCGGAGACGATACAGGTATCCTTTCCGGTCGTCAGCGGTGTGATCGCGGAGTACAATTTCCTGCAGACGATGATCTTCGAATTTTTGGAGAAGCATTCCAAGGGCAAGGTGCGCGGCGCAGATTTCATCGTTGCCGTTCCCACCGACATTACCGAGGTGGAAAAAAAGGCATTCTTTGACATGTTCTACAAGAGCCGTGTCAAGCCGAGACTCGTGCAGGTATGTGAAAAGCCGATCGCGGATGCCGTCGGACTCGGACTGGATGTCAATGAGCCGACCGGTCTTATGATCGTGGATATCGGTGCGGATACGACGGAGATCTCCGTCATTTCCCTTGGAGGGCTGGTGCTGAGCAGCCTGCTGCATTTCGGCGGCAATCAGCTCGACGAATCCATCATTGCCTACGTGCGGAAAAACAACAATCTGCTCATCGGCAAAAAGACTGCCTGCGCGCTGAAGGAGTCGATCGGCTGTGCTCTGGCAGGCAGCGAGGAAACAATGGCGATCGTCGGACGCGATGTCGTGAGCGGACTTCCGATCGAGACGGAGATCAGTGCCGCACAGGTTCACGAAGCAATGCAGGCGGATCTCGGCGACATCTGCAATTCCATCAAGATGATACTGGAGCACACGCCGCCGGAGCTGGCGCGTGACATCATCCATGCGGGTATCTACATTACCGGCGGCTCCTCACGCATCCGTAAGCTCGACGAGCTTTTTTCAGAGATCACGGGCATTCGGATCAATACATGTGAGGATCCGGAGGAATGCGTGGCACGCGGACTTGTAAAGATCGTCAGTGACAGCAAGTTCAAGCATCTTGCATATACACTGAAAGCAAAGGTATATAAGTAATGGCACGTGTAAAACGTAAAAATAAGACCGTGATCCCTGCAAAATATCTATTGTTTGCACTGACCGGCATCTGTTTTCTGCTGATGCTCGGCAGCTTTACGTTCGGATGGACTTCGGGACCGGTCGGAACTGCGGCAGGGTATGTATTCATCCCGATGCAGCGGGGACTGACCACGGTCGGCAACTGGATCTCCGATAAGACGACCGAGCTTGCGTCGCTCAAGGATGTCATGCAGGAGAATGAGGAATTAAAAACACAGGTGGATGATCTGACGAATGAGCTGAACAAGCTGAAGCTCGACCAGTATGACACGGAGGATCTGCGGGAGCTTTTGGAGCTGGATGACAGCTACTCCGAGTACAACAAGGTATCGGCGAGTGTGATCGGCAAGGATGCCGGCAACTGGTTTGACATCTTTCTGATCGACAAGGGCAGCAAGGACGGCATCGCCGCCGGAATGAACGTGATCACCGGTCGCGGACTGGCGGGCATCGTGACCGAGGTCGGCACGGATTATGCCAAGGTGCGCACGATCATAGATGATACCAGCAGCGTGAGCGGCATGGTACTTTCAACCTCTGACAACTGTATCGTGAGCGGCAATCTCCAGATGATGGATGAGCGTCAGATGATCACCTTTACCAATCTGAAGGATACGGAGGATCAGGTATCCGTCGGAGATCAGGTCGTTACCTCATACATCAGCTCGGAATATGTGCAGGGTCTTCTGATCGGCTATATCAGTGAGCTGCATGACAATTCCAACAACCTGACCAAATCGGGTCTGATCACACCGGTTGTGGATTTTGAGCATGTCAAGCATGTGCTCGTGATCACCGATCTGAAAACGACGACCGGCACACAGACAGACACATCGGACGGAGCGGAGGAGAGCTAGAGCCATATGCGTCGGAAAATCACAGTATTTTTGATCGTGTTCATCAGCTTTTTGCTGCAGACCACGGTATTCAAATCCATATCCTTTTTGACGGTCTCGCCGAATCTTTTGATCATCGTGACCGCGTCCTTCGGCTTTATGAGGGGCAAAAAGGAGGGAATGTACATCGGACTTTTGTGCGGACTTCTCGTGGATATCTTTTATGCGGGGATCCTCGGCGGCTACGCACTGTTATTTATGTACATCGGCTATGCGAACGGTTTTTTCCGGAAGCTGTTCTTTCCGGAGGATTTCAAGCTGCCGATGGCACTGATCGCGGCAAGCGATTTTGTGTACAATTTTGTGATATATTTTTTCCTGTTTCTGTTCCGCAACAGACTGGATTTTCCCTATTATCTGTCACACGTGATACTTCCGGAGCTGGTGTATACACTGCTGATGATGATCCCGCTGTATTTTGTGATCCTAAAGATCAATCGTCGTCTGGAAGAAATCGAAAGAAAGAGAGCGGCAAAATTTGTTTCATAGTATTAAGAGCTTTTTCAAACAGTTATTCCGGTCAAGGATCCTGTTTTTGGCGATCCTGTTTTTCAGCATGTCGTTCTGTCTGCTGCTCCGGCTGTTCCAACTGCAGATCGTAAACGGTGCAGACAGCCAGTCGGATTATCTGATGCGTGTCATCAAGACACGGAGCCTTAGCAGCACGCGCGGCAGTATTTTTGACCGGAACGGTAAGCTGCTCGCGTATAACGAGCTTGCCTACGGCATTACGATCGAGGATAACGGAAGCTACAGCGCAGAGGGGGATCTCAGCGCCACACAGGTGAAAAACCGTTCCATCAATGAGGATCTTTTACACATCCTTCACACGATGGATCAGAACGGTGATGTGATCGACAACGATTTTTCCATCGTTCTGACCGATGGCGGAGCGTATGAATTTGCCGTCAGCGGAACAAAATTACAGCGCTTCCGTGCAGATATCTACGGCAAGGCGAGTGTGGACGAGCTTGGTTACAGTGAAAAGCTTGGCTATGACACGGCGACAGCCACGGCAGACCAGATCATGGAATATCTCTGCAGTGACAACAGCTCCTGCTTTGATATTTCCGAACAATATGAGAAAAACGACACCTACCGCATCGCGATCATCCGTTACCGGATGCGCCAGAACAGCTACCAGAAGTATATTTCCGCGCGGATCGCATCGGACGTGAGCGAGGAAACGGTCGCATATGTGAGTGAGCACGCGAACGAGCTGCAGGGCGTGGAGGTCGTTGAGGACACGATCCGCCGTTACAACGACAGCAAATATTTTGCACATCTGATCGGTTATACCGGACAGATCGACGAGGAGGAATATCTTGCATTCGGCGGAAATGAGGAAGGCTCTGAATATTCACTGACGGATACTGTCGGAAAGTCCGGCATCGAGCAGTATATGGATGCTGAATTAAAGGGAAAAAAGGGCGAGGAAAAGCTCTATGTGGATAATCTTGGAAAGGAATTAGAGACGATCGAGCGGAAAGAGCCGGTCGCAGGCAATGATGTCTATCTGTCTATCGACATGGATCTGCAGAAGGCAGTGTATGACCTTCTGGAGCAGGAGATCGCGGGCATCGTGTATTCCAAGATCATCAATGCCAAGGAATATCAGGCGAAGGGCGCGTCCGACATCCGGATCCCGATCGACGATGTGTATTATGCGCTGATCAACAATAATATCATAGACATCGACCTTTTTGCCGGTGAGCAGGCATCCGATACGGAGCAGGAGCTGTATCGTGCGTTCTGCGACAGACAGGAACAGGTGCTTTCGGAGATCAAAAAGGAGCTGACAAGCTCCCATCCGTATGCGTATGAGGCTCTGTCTGAGGATATGCAGGTCTATATGACCTACATCGTATCGATGCTGATGGAGGAAAAGATCATCGTAACGGACAAGATCGACTGGAATGATGAAACCTACATCGCATGGAAAAATGATGAGATCAGCCTGCAGGAATACCTGTATCATGTGATCGGTGAGCAGTGGTTTGACATTACAAAATTCCCTGCTGATTCCAGATATTCCGATTCCGAGGAGTTTTATCAGATGCTCGTTTCGTATATTTTGGACGAGCTTACGACGGATAAGGATTTTTCCAAGCGGATCTATAAATATATGCTCCGCGATGATAAGATAAACGGCACACAGATCTGTCTGGTGCTTTACGAGCAGGGGGTTCTGCCGTATGATGATGAAACGATCGCAGAGCTGAAAAACCAGACACTCAGTCCGTTTGATTTTATGATGGGCTGCATCAAGAATCTGGAGATCACGCCCGCGCAGCTTGCGCTCGATCCGTGTACCGGCTCCTGCGTGATCACGGATGTGCAGAGCGGCGAGCTGCTCGCCTGCGTGACCTACCCCGGCTATGACAACAACCGTCTGGCAAATACGGTAGACAGTGCTTATTTTGCATCGCTGATGAATGACCTGTCATCACCGTTTTACAATAATGCGACCCAGCAGAAGACGGCTCCCGGATCCACCTTCAAGATGGTAACGGCGACCGCCGGACTGACGGAGGGCGTGATCACAACGACCTCACTCATTGAGGATAAGGGTAAATTTGAGCGCGTGGAGGACGGCCCGAAATGCTGGATCTATCCGGGCAGCACGCACGGAAAGATCAATGTTTCCGAAGCATTGCGTGATTCGTGCAACTACTTCTTTTATGAGCTGGGTTGGCAGTTTTCACAGGTTGGTGACAATTATGTGGAGTCTGCCGGTATTGAAACGCTGCGCAAATATGCGCAGATGTATGGTCTTGACGAGACGACCGGCATTGAGATCGTGGAGAGTACGCCGGAGATCGCGGATGCGTATCCAATCACGGCGGCGATCGGTCAGAGTAACCACAACTACACGACGATCGCGCTGTCACGCTATGTGACCGCAGTCGCCAATTCGGGAACGGTCTACAATTATACGCTGCTGAGTAAGGTGACGGATACGGAAGGAAACGTCTTAAAGACCTATGAGCCGACCGTGCGCAATGAAATGACCGAGATCGCATATTCGACGTGGGATGCGATCCACCGCGGCAACCGGATGGTCGTTGAGGATCTGTCGTCCTTTGATGATTTTACGCGCATTGAAGTCGCCGGAAAGACCGGAACGGCGCAGCAGGTGACCTCCAGACCAAACCACGCACTGTTCGTCGGCTATGCGCCGTACAATGATCCAAAGGTATCGATCGCGACACGTATCGCGTATGGATATACATCACACAATGCAGCAGACGTGTCTGCCGATATTTTGAGCTATTATTTCAAGCTGAAAAAGACAGACGAGCTGATCGACGGCAAGGCAGCGAACGTTGGAAACAGCGCAAACTCCTTTACCGATTAGCGCTGCCGTGTTACATTAAAAAAGAGAGGCGAGAAATTTGAACAAACAGCCAGTCGTTATCAAAAGCTCCAAGAATGGCATCAATCTGGTGCTGGATCCGGATCTGCCGTTTGATGAGCTTTTGCAGGAGATCAAAACAAAATTTATTGACTCTGAAAAATTTTTCAAAAATGCGCGGATCGCAATCTCCTTTGAGGGACGCGCACTCACGCAGGAGGAACAGCTGCAGATCATCGACACGATCCAGCAGAATACCACGATCACGATCGTCTGTATCATGGATCATGATGAGCTGATGGATGAGGTGATCAAGCGTCGTATGGATGCCTATGAGGAGGAGCATTCCCCGCAGACCGGACGGTTTTATAAGGGCACGCTGCGCTCCGGTCAGCAGCTCGAATCCGAGACCAGTATCATCGTGCTCGGCGACGTAAATCCCGGCGCAAAGGTCATCGCAAAGGGCAATATCGTTGTGCTCGGCGCGCTGAAGGGAAATGCCTATGCGGGTGCGGATGGAAGCGCGGACTGCTTTGTTGCGGCACTTGAGATGGATCCGGTCCAGATCAAGATCGGAGATTACATCGGACGCTCCGCAGACCGGAAGGATGTCCCGAAGGGGCTTCGCAGGAAAGCAAAGGAGCAGACACCGGTACCGCAGATCGCGACCGTATATGAAGGACAGATTTTAATTGAGCCGATCTCGACCGGCCTGTTAAAAAATATATTATAGCAGAACGCCTGCCTGTATGCGTGTTCCGGCACAATGCCGGAGGTATGCGGCAGCATCTAAAAATAAGATTCAGGAGGATGGAAACACATGAGCGAGGTAATCGTAATCACATCAGGAAAAGGCGGTGTCGGAAAGACCACCACGACGGCGAATGTCGGCACCGGATTAGCACAGTTGGACAAAAAAGTAGTATTGATCGACACTGATATCGGACTTCGCAATCTCGATGTTGTTCTCGGACTTGAAAACCGAATTGTCTATGATTTGGTTGACGTTGTTTCGGGAAATTGCAAGGTTCGCCAGGCGCTTATTAAGGATAAGCGTTATGACGGTCTTTTCCTTATCCCTGCGGCACAAACAAAGGATAAGGACGCGGTTTCAGAAGAGCAGATGCAAAAGCTTTGCGATGAGCTTCGCAAGGAATTTGATTTTATAATTATCGATTGCCCCGCAGGAATTGAGCAAGGCTTTAAAAATGCAATTGCGGGCGCGGATAAGGCGATTGTTGTTACAACGCCTGAGGTTTCGGCGGTTCGCGATGCAGACAGAATTATCGGTCTTTTGGACGCGAACGAGGTGACAGAGCATTTTCTTTTGATTAACAGAATAAGAACGGATATGGTTCGCCGCGGCGAAATGATGAATGTTGACGATGTTTTGGATATTTTAAACATTGAGCTTATCGGAATTATTCCCGATGACGAAAATATTATTGTTTCAACAAACAAGGGTGAACCCGCGGTTGTTAATATGAAATCGCGCGCGGGTCAGGGCTATCGCAACATAACAAAGCGTTTAAGCGGCGAAAATGTTCCGCTTATGGAGCTTGACGGCGGCGGTTTCTTCGCGAAAATTTTCGGAAAATTCAAGAAGAACTAAATGTGAATTGCAAAGGAGAATTATGATGATAGATTTGTCCAGAATATTCGGTCGCCGCAAGGTTGCGTCAAAGGACTTGGCGAAGGACAGACTCAAGCTTGTTCTGGTTCACGACCGTGCTAACTCCGATACGGAATTGTTGGAAGAAATCAAAGATGAAATTATGAAAGTTTTGGAAAAATATATGGATATTTCAGACAGCGGACTTGATATCCAAATAACAACTGCTCAGAGCGAGGACGGAACTTCAACCGTTCCCGCGTTGACGGCAAACATTCCCATTAAAGCAATGAAAAGAAAATAACACCCGGAGGGATGAATTATGAATATTGCTCTTATCGCTCACGATAAAAAGAAGGAACTTATGGTTGACTTTTGTATAGCATATAAGGCTATTCTGAAAGAACATAATCTTTGTGCAACGGGAACAACGGGGAATTTGGTTGTGGAAGCCACAGGCTTGGACGTGACACTTCTTTTGTCGGGTCCTCAGGGCGGCGACCAGCAAATCGGGGCAAAGATTGCCTATAATGAGATTGACTTGGTTCTGTTTTTTCGCGACCCGCTCACGGCTCAGCCTCACGAGCCCGATGTTTCGGCGCTGTTTCGTCTTTGCGATGTTCATAATATTCCGCTTGCAACAAATGTTGCAACAGCGGAGGTTTTAATCCGCGGTCTTGAAAGAGGAGATTTGGATTGGCGCGATATTGTTAATCCGAAAAAATAATTTATTAAAAATAAGTCCGTCGCTTTGCGGCGGATTTTTGCTGGGAAGATAGATATGATATACCAAAGAACAGAGCTTCTTATCGGAAAAGAAGCGGTAAACAAGCTTAAAAATTCGTGCGTTATGATTTTCGGGATAGGCGGCGTCGGCTCTTATACGGCAGAGGCTCTTGCGCGCGCAGGCGTCGGGAAATTGATTTTGGTCGATAAAGACACGGTGTCAAGCAGTAATATCAATCGTCAGCTTATCGCGCTTTGCTCTACGGTGGGACGCGCAAAGGTTGAGGTTATGAAAGAGCGAATATATGACATCAATCCTCAAATTGAAGTGAAGGCAATTGAAAAATTCTGTTTGCCTGAAAATATTGACGAGTTTTTTGACGATGCCTGTGATTTTGTTATAGATGCGGTTGACACGGTGTCGGCAAAGCTTGCAATCGCAAAGAAATGCAGCAAGCTTTCAATTCCGGAAATAAGCGCAATGGGTGCCGGGAACAAGCTAAATCCCGAGGCGTTTTGCGTTGCGGATATATATGAAACAAAGGTTTGCCCTCTTTGCCGCGTTATGCGCCGTGAGCTTAAAGCGCGAGGAATAAAAAAGCTCAAGGTTGTATATTCCGAAGAGGAACCGAAAAAATCTGATATGCAGGATGAGGAAAGCAAAAAAAATATTCCCGGAAGCATTTCCTTTGTTCCGTCTGTTATGGGGCTTATTATTGCGGGTGAAACGGTAAAAGATTTGATAAAAGATAAAAAAAGTTGAAAAATTTTAAAAAATTTGCAAAATAGGCTTGCAAATACAGAAAGTTTGTGGTATAATAGGCGGGTAGGTCAAACGAGGTGTGGCTCAGTTTGGTAGAGCGCTGCGTTCGGGACGCAGAGGTCGCAGGTTCAAATCCTGTCACCTCGACCAAAAGCTTAAAATTAAATATCGGGGTGTGGCGCAGTTGGTAGCGCACTAGACTGGGGGTCTAGGGGCCGCAGGTTCAAGTCCTGTCACTCCGACCAAAAGCGGCAAGTGGACTTGCCTAAGATAAGAGATAACAGATAATAGTGAATAGCTAAAAGTTGTTGCGTGTTTACGCCGCTTTTGACTATTATCTGCTATCTCTTATTTATGGCTCTTTGTCAATAGTTGGGGTCAAAAAAGTTAAAAGGAATTGAGTGGCTGTA
>CAZERX010000066.1:279-10225 GCA_964515045.1 uncultured Eubacterium sp. | reverse complement strand
CCTCACTGGATGAGCAGGAGGTAGAAAAGCTGTGTTGTCGGATGAGGGATCTGCGTGCAAAGGGTGTCGGTATCATATTCGTCACACACTTTTTGGATCAGGTCTATGAGGTATGTGACAAGATCACGGTGCTGCGTGACGGCGGACTGGTCGGCGAATATGAGATCGCAGACCTGCCGAGAGTCAAGCTGGTATCAAAGATGCTCGGAAAAGAGCTGGATGATATGTCCGACATCAAGACGGACAGCGTGACGTATGCAGGCGCAGATGCGGATACCAAGGTGTTTGAAGCAGAGCAGCTTCAGAGCAACGCAGGCATCAAGCCGTTTGATTTCCATATCAAAAAGGGTGAGGTCAACGGATTTACCGGCTTGCTCGGCTCCGGTCGAAGCGAGTGTGTGCGTGCAATCTTTGGCGCAGATCATGTGATCGGCGGCACGATCAAAAAGAACGGCAAGCAGATCAAGATCCGCAAGCCGATCGATGCCATGAAGCAGGGTATCGCATATCTGCCGGAGGATCGTAAGATCGATGGTATTGTTGGAGATCTGTCTGTACGGGATAACATCATCCTCGCGCAGCAGGTATTAAAGGGCTTTTTCCATCCGTATTCCAAGGCGGAGGCACAGAAGCTCGCAGAGGAGTATATCAAGCTGCTTGAGATCAAGACGGCTTCTGCGGATACTCCGATCAAGTCGCTGTCCGGCGGTAATCAGCAGAAGGTGATCCTTGCCAGATGGCTGCTGACCCATCCGGAATATCTGATCCTTGATGAGCCGACACGCGGTATCGATGTCGGAACCAAGATCGAGATCCAGAAATTAGTATTAAAGCTGGCTTCAGAGGGCATGAGTGTGACATTCATTTCATCTGAGACCGATGAGATGATCCGTACCTGTTCAAGACTCATTGTCATGCGTGACCGACGCGTGGTCGGCGAGCTTGGCAGCGATGAGCTGACGCAGAATAAGATCATGAGTACCATTGCAGGAGGTGACAACGATGCAAAGTAAAAATAAGAGTGTAGGAGCTTTTTTCTCCGGCTTGGTCAAGCAGCAGATCTTTATCCCGCTGGCAGCCTTACTGATCTTAGCATTGTTCAATCTGATCATGGATCCGTCGTTTTTCAAGATCACGCTGGGTTATAACAGCGTGGGTGATCCGGTCTTGAACGGTTATCTGATCACCATTCTGGACTACGGCTCAGAGCTTGCCATCCTTGCGATCGGTATGACGCTCGTGACCGCAGCCTCCGGCGGACAGGATATTTCCGTTGGTGCGACGATCGCGATCGCAGGCTCCGTGATCCTTCGGATGCTGTGCGGCGGTCAGACGACGACCGATCATTACTGCACACCGCTGATCGTTGCATTTATCGTGGCTGTGCTCGTGTCTATGGCATTCGGCGCATTTAACGGCGTGCTCGTTGCGTATTTCCGAATCCAGCCGATGATCGCGACACTGATCTTATTTACGGCAGGGCGTTCCATCGCAGCATGGATCAATAATAACGAGCTGCCGATCGTAAATGTCAACAGCTTCGGCTATTTCGGCGGATATATCCCCGGCGTGCCGATCCCGACACCGTTCTTTATCGCAATGATCTGTGTGGTCGTGATCGCACTGGTGCTGAAGTTTACGAATTTGAGACTGTACACACAGGCAGTCGGCATCAATGAAAGCTCGTCCAGACTGAACGGACTGAATCCTGAGTTCATCAAGTTTATCTCGTTTGTGATCTTGGGAATCTGCGTGGCAGTTGTCGGACTGATCAAGGTCAGCCGCCTGTCCACGATCAACTATTCCGTTGTCGCAAAGGACATCGAGATGGATGCGATCCTTGCGGTCGCACTCGGCGGAAACGCGCTCGGCGGCGGTAAGTTCAATATCTGGGCTTCCATCCTCGGCGCATATGTCATTCAGTTTTTGACAACGACACTGTACAAGTTTGAGGTACAGTCCGATGCGCTCCCTGCATACAAGGCAGTGGTCGTTATCGTTCTGGTCGTTCTCAGTGCTCCGGTCGTTCGGGAGAAGCTCGCAGCACTCGGCAAGAAGCTGAAAGCAAAGGAGGTAGCATAACATGGCATCTGAAAAGCATACAGCAGGTAAAAAGAATAGCTGGTTTAAGAATGTGTCAGACACCAATCTGCTGCTGACCATTACCATCGTTGTTTTCTTTGCAATGTATCTTGCAGCGATGATCTTTCTCGGCTCCGGATTTTTGAAGCCGCAGGCATTTTTTAACATTTTGAACGCACAGGCGGCGCTGATCATTACCGCGTGCGGCATGAGCCTTGTCATGATCACCGGCGGTATCGACATTTCCGTCGGCGGCGTGGTCGCTCTGGTCTGCATGAGCTGTGCCGTATATCTGGATTATCAGGGCGGAGATCCCTACACGGCGATACTTCTGGCACTCGCCATCGGACTTGCATTCGGTCTGGTACAGGGCTTCCTCGTAGCGTACCTTGATATCCAGCCGTTCATCGTATCGCTGGCAGGAATGTTCTTTGCACGCGGTATGACGACCATCGTACATACGAATCCGTTCAACGTGGAAAATGAAGCCTTCAATGCGCTGAAAATGACGCGTGTCATCATTCCGGGCATGGGTTCCGTAAATAAGCTCGGAAAATATGTGAATGCATATGTGGAGATCGGTGTGGTAGTCGCACTGCTCGTTGTGATCGTTCTGTTCTGTGTCCTTCGCTGGACGAAGCTCGGTCGTGCCTTCTACGCAGTCGGCGGCAACCCGCAGAGCGCACTGATGCTCGGTATCAACGTAAAGAGGACCCGCTTCCTCGCACATCTGATCTGCAGTGTGCTGGCAGGTATCGGCGGATATGTATATTTCCTGCATGTAGGCTCCGGTTCTGCCTCTCATGCGAGCGGTATGGAGATGAATGCGATCGCATCCTCCATCATCGGCGGCACGATGCTGACCGGCGGTGTCGGCAATATCATCGGAACATTTTTCGGTGTGCTGTCACTGAGCACCATTCAGAACATCGTATCCTCCGCAGGTCTGGATCAGGCATGGTGGACGGGAATCACCGTAGCAGCTATGCTGTGCATCTTCCTGATCGTGCAGAGTGTCATCATGGCAAAAAAGAAAAAAGCATAAATTTTCTCAGACATGAAGTCCATCCTTTTCATAAAAAGAAGCAGTACCGTTTTCGGGTGCTGCTTCTTTTTTGCGCTATCGATCAAATATATCGTTTTGCTACATGACAAGCTCGATCTCGTTGCTGTCGGTCAGAAGCTCGGCAGGGATATAGCTGTCCTGCATAGACTGTCCGTTTACGGTCAGTCTGGTGCAGCCGGATTCCCTGTGATCGGGATTCTTTACGACGATGTGCAGCCGTTTGCCGCGGAAATTTTTGTCAATGACGAACTGCTCCCAGTCGGCAGGAACGGACGGCGCGATGCGGATGCCGTGCATTTCCGGCCGGATTCCAAGGATACCCTCGACACAGCCGACCATGACGGTAGAGGCAGTGCCTGTGAGCCAGTGCACATGTGAGCGTCCGAAATGCTCGCTTGCCTTACCCTCCGTGAACTGACCGTAGCAGTACGGCTCAAGGTGACGGATCTCGGCGCGGTCATTCTGTGCTGCAGGTGCATTTTCCATAAAGTAGGTGAAAGCACGGTCGCCGTGTCCGCGGAGTGCTTCGGCGAGGATCAGCCAGCCCTGTGACTGGGAGAAAATGCCGGAGTTTTCCTTGGTTCCCTGATTGTAGATCACGGCAAGCGCACCGTCAAAGGCATTGGCGTGGAACGGAGGATCCATGAGGATCGCACCGTAGGCGGTATTCAGCCGCTCGTACACGTTGTCCAGTGCGGCATCCGCCTGTGCGTCGTCGGCAAGTCCGCTGATGACAGACCAGCTCTGCGGGTTCAGCCACATATTTGCTTCGGGCGCGTCTGCGGCACCGATGCGCTCGCCTGCCTCGGTATATCCGCGGATAAAGCGGTCATTATCCCAGCACAGACGGTTGATCTTTTCGCGGGTTTCTGCAAGCTGACCATCCAGATAAGCGGCATATGCGGAGTCCTTTTTCTCCTCCGCGAAGCGCTTCTGGATGATGAGTGCATAATAAAACTGCATCGCCACGAAGGAGGACTCTCCGTTGGCACCAAGACGCAGGCAGTCGTTCCAGTCTGCATACAGTCCGGCGGGCATACCGTGCGGACCGAGGTGGTCTAATGAGAAGCCGATCGCGCGCTTCAGATGCTCATAAACGGTCGCACTGTCACGATTGGCGAACGGGATGACCTCATCCAAAAATGCGGTATTTCCGGTTTCTGCGATGTATTTATAGATCGTCGGGAACAGCCAGAGCGCATCGTCCGCGCGGTAGGCGGGGTGTCCGGTCTCCTTCACATAAGAGGGATCGTCGGGCGTGTCCTCGTGACCTGCATGGTGCGTGAACTTCACGAGCGGGAGTCCGCCGCCGTTATCGACCTGTGCGGACAGCATAAAACGGATCTTTTCGGCTGCCATTTCCGGTGCGAGATGGATGATACCCTGAATATCCTGCACGGTATCGCGGTAGCCGTAGCCGTTTCTGAGACCACAGTAGACGAACGAAGCGGCGCGTGACCAGATAAAGGTCATAAAGCAGTTGTAGCCGTTCCACGTGTTGATCATCGTGTTAAACTCCTCGCTCGGAGTGTCGATGTGCAGATTGTCGAGCTTCTGATACCAGTCGGATCTTAATAATGTCAGCTCGTCAGCGACCGTTTTTTCCGGTGCGGCATCGTAGGCTGCGATCACAGCCTCCGCTTCGTCAGAGGACTTCATTCCGAGTGTAAAAAGGATCGTTTTCGTCTCGTTCGGGGCGAGCGTGAGAACGGTCGAAAGTGCGCCGCAGGAATTTTCATTGTAGCTCGTCTGACCGCCGAGATCACCGTTTACGACACCCTGCGGGTCGCCGTAGCCGTGGTATCTGCCGAGGAACAGCTCCTTGTCGCCGCAGTAGGAGGACACAGGTGCGCCCGAAAGCCCAAAGAAGCGGTGGATGATGTCGTCATTTTTCGTCTGTCCTGCCGCGCTCTGTGCGTCCAGATTGCCGTGGATGGTCTGCATGATACGGTTTTTCTCGAACGCGGTGCGTGAGATAAAGAGCGAATACTGCAGATTGACCTGATCCTGTTCATAATTGCAGTGATTGGTGAACTCCGCATAACCCGTGACGGTCAGTGTACGCGTTTTATCGGAACGGTTGGTGATCGCCGCCGCCCATACCTCGTGCGTTTTTCCGAGCGGAACATAGTAGCGCACCTCGGAGTGGATGTCCGAATAGTCCGCGATCATATTCGTATAGCCGATGCCGTGACGACACTCACTCCGGTAGTCCTTCAGATCCTTTCCGACCGGCTGCCACGAGGCGGACCAGTAATCGCGCGATTCGTTGTCGCGGATATAGATGTAACGGCCGGGCTGGTCAAAATTGTTGAACACATAGCGCAGGATCCGTCCGTTCGCACCGGATTTGGCAAAGCTGTAGCCGCCTGCGTTATTGGAGATGATCGCACCGTATTCCGGAGAACCGAGGTAATTCACCCACGGTGCGGGGGTGTCGGGGCGTGTGATGACGTACTCCCGACCGGTATTGTCGAAATAGCCGTATTTCATAGTTTTCCATTCCCTTTCTGCTGTTTTTCTGCCGGAGCCATCTGCCGCCAGAGCGCATGGAACCGGCAACTAAAACGTTTAAGTAAACATGTCCATTTCAGAATATAACAGACGCGCGCATCTGTCAATCGGGGAATGCGTGCTTTTTCTTGATTTCAGCACATGAACGTGTTAAAATCTAAAAAGTGTTGGAAAAAATGTTGACAGAAACGACAAAAAAGGGAGAAACACATGGCTGATTACAGAGTGATAGAGGTCAAACGCAGTATTTTCGCAGACAACGATGCGGATGCGGATCGGCTGCGCGAGGAGCTTCGGGCAGAGGGCACCTTTCTGCTGAATCTGATGAGCTCGCCGGGGGCAGGCAAGACGACGACGTTAAAGCGGACGATCGCGGCATTGCAGGACGAGCTTCGGATCGGCATTATGGAGGCAGACATTGATTCGGAGGTGGACGCGCAGGCGATCACGGAGACCGGAGCGCGTGCGATCCAGATCCATACCGGCGGCATGTGCCATCTGGATGCGGATATGACAAGACAGGGCATCCGCGAATTTGGAACGGCAGATCTGGATCTTGTCGTATTGGAAAATGTCGGAAATCTCGTCTGTCCGGCGGAGTTCGACACCGGAAGCACGAAAAATGCGATGATCCTGTCCGTGCCGGAGGGCGACGACAAGCCGCTCAAATATCCGCTGATGTTCACGATCTGCGATGTGGTGCTCATCAATAAATGCGATACGCTGTGCGTATTTGACGATTTTGACAGGGAAGCAGTCACGGAGCGCATCCATCGGCTGAATCCGGATGCCGAGGTCATATTCCTTTCAGCAAAGACCGGCGAGGGCTTTTCGGACTGGGTGGACTGGCTGCGGCGCGAGGTCACGGCGTATCAGGCAGGCTTGGAATAAGACCTGTGAAATTCTGACGTAACGCAGACAGGTCATGCGGAGTGCGATGCGCACGGCAGGCACTCTGGAGCGGCTGGTACTTAGTGACCGTATCACAGGTCACTTATGTACCATTGCCAGCGACAGGTAGCGGGAGCGTGCCTGCAGCGCACGCGCTCGCATGACCGAGAACATGACAGAAAATGAGTTTCGCAATCATCAAAACAAGATAAGAGGACGAAAAAATGGCAAAGATAATTTTAACGGGCGACCGCCCGACCGGACGACTCCATGTAGGACATTATGTAGGCTCGCTCAGACGACGCGTCGAGCTGCAGAACTCCGGTGAATATGACAAGATCTACATTATGATCGCAGATGCACAGGCACTGACGGACAACGCGGACAACCCCGAAAAGGTGCGTCAGAACATCGTGGAGGTAGCACTTGACTACCTTTCCTGCGGACTCGATCCGGAGAGATCCACGATATTCATCCAGTCCATGATACCGGAGCTGACAGAACTTAGCTTTTATTATATGAACCTCGTAACGGTATCGCGGCTGCAGCGGAACCCGACCGTAAAATCTGAGATCCAGATGCGAAATTTCGAGGCAAGCATACCGGTCGGCTTTTTCACCTACCCGATCAGTCAGGCGGCGGACATCACTGCATTTCAAGCGACGACCGTACCGGTCGGCGAGGATCAGATGCCGATGCTGGAGCAGTGCCGCGAGATCGTGCACAAGTTCAACAGCGTATACGGTGAGACACTGACGATGCCGCAGATCATGCTGCCGGACAATCAGGCATGTATGCGTCTGCCGGGCACGGATGGCAAGGCAAAGATGAGTAAGTCGCTGAACAACTGCATTTACCTCTCCGATACCGAGGAGGAGGTGCGCACCAAGATCATGTCGATGTTTACCGACCCGAACCATCTGAAGGTTTCAGACCCCGGAAAGGTAGAGGGCAATCCGGTGTTCATCTATCTGGAGGCATTCTCCCGTCCGGAGCATTTCGCGGAGTTCCTGCCCGAATATGCAGGGATCGAGGAGCTGGAGGAGCATTACAAACGCGGCGGACTGGGCGATGTCAAGGTGAAGAAATTCCTGAATAACGTCATGCAGGCTGAGCTTGCACCGATCCGTGCGCGCAGGGCAAAATGGGAGCAGGATATACCGGCAGTTTATGAGATCTTAAAAAAAGGCTCAGAGGAAGCGGAGCGCGTGGCAGCCGATACGCTGTCAAAGGTACGCGCATCCATGAAGATCAATTACTTCGATGATGCTGCGCTCATCAAGGAGCAGATGGAAAAATACGGAAATAAATAAAACAGAACATACATGAGAAAACCAAAAGTGAGTCAGGCATTACGCCTGACTCATTTCGTTTAAGATGTCATTTTTCAGCTTGTAGAGCTTATCGGACAGATCAACGTAGATCTTTGCGGGATTGACAAAACGCTTGGTCTCATCCCAGATCGTGTCCTTTTCTTTCTCGCAGATCTCGCGGATCTCCATCGTCTTCGGTGATTCGTAGACGCATTTGCCGCCCAGAAAGACCGGAACGAGCAGCTCACGGAGCGTGTAGCTGTCACCGGCGATGCGGGTCTTTTTCCACGGCTCATGCGGATCAAAGAGCAGCATGTCCTCGTGCGGGTCAAAGACCTCGTCGGCAAGACAGATCAGATCGGCGCGGATCTTGCCGGTATCGTTGTCGTAGATGCGGTATACCGTTTTGTTTCCGGGGTTTGTCACCTTTTCGGAGTTCTCAGACAGCTTGATCTTTGGCGTAAAGCTACCGTCAGCCGTCTGGATCGCGGCGAGCTTGTACACGCCGCCGAAGGCAGGATTGTCCTTGGAGGTGATCAGATTGGTGCCGACACCCCATGAGGTGATGGTCGCGCCCTGCAGCTTGAGTGACTCGATCAGATATTCGTCGAGATCATTCGATGCAGAAATGACCGCGTCGGGGAAACCGGCATCGTCGAGCATCTTTCGTACCTTTTTGGACAGGTAGGCGAGATCGCCGCTGTCCATGCGGATGCCGTAATAGGTCAGCGGCACACCAGCATCGCGCATCTCCTGAAAGACGCGGATCGCATTCGGCATACCGGATTTTAACGTGTCATAAGTATCGACGAGCAGGATGCACGCACCGGGATAAAGATCCGCATACGCCTTGAACGCCGTATATTCGTCCGGAAAGCTCATGATCCAACTGTGTGCGTGCGTGCCGAGCACCGGAATGTCAAACATCTGTCCGGCGAGCACGTTGGATGTACCCTTGCAGCCGCCGATGACTGCCGCACGTGCGCCGTAGGTGCCCGCATCCGGTCCCTGTGCGCGGCGCAGACCAAATTCCATCACGCCGTCGCCCTTTGCCGCGTAGCAGACGCGCGCCGCCTTGGTGGCGATCAGACACTGGTGGTTGATGATGTTTAGGATGGCTGTTTCCATGAGCTGTGCTTCCATGATCGGAGCGATGATCTTGACCAGCGGCTCACGCGGAAAGATCAGCGTGCCCTCGGGAATGGCGTAGATGTCACCGCTGAACCGGAAGTCCTTTAAGTAGGCGAGGAAGTCCTCGTCGAATATTTTCAGTGAGCGGAGATAGCTGATATCGTCCTCGTCGAACTGCAGCCGTTTGACGTAGTCGATGAGCTGCTCCAAGCCTGCGCAGACGGAATAGCCGCTGCCGCACGGATTGCTGCGGTAAAATGCGTCAAACACGACAACATCGTGATTCTGGTTTTTGAAATACCCCTGCATCATGGTCAGCTCGTAGAGGTCGGTGAGCAGGGAGAGCTTTAAGGTACTCATATTTTTTTCCGTCGGGCGTGCCCGACACCCCTTTCCTTATAATTAGGATTAGTATAGACTTCTTTTTTGCAAGCGTCAAGAGACAAGACAACTGACTTGTCAAAGAAATGAAGAACGGATACCGCCGACACCGGTCGGAAATTTCGCGTCTGCCACTTGACAAGCGTTCGTTTGTTGATTATATTAAATTCTATATGGTGTAAAGTAGCGTTGACGGAGACAGTAGACCCCGCAGAACCTTCCAGAGAGCCGGAGCAGGTGGGAGCCGGCAGCAGTAGGCGGATGTCGAAGATCACTTCTGAGCAGCAGGCTGAAAGCGGGAGCGAGTAGGTACTGACGGTGGTTCCGCCGTTATCGGAAGCGGGTATGAAAGGGCGTACTGCACGGCAGGAGACCGGAGTATCCAGTATGAGGTGGTTTACAACGCGCGATTTGCCCTTGTCCTTTTACGGATAAGGGCTTTTTTTATTACAATATATACAAATACTAAAACGTGAAAAGATGTCAAACTGCATGAAAGGAGCAATACGAGGAATGTACAACAAAGTCGATACGAACATGAATTTCGTAGAACGCGAGAAAGCAACGG
>CAZERX010000066.1:0-269 GCA_964515045.1 uncultured Eubacterium sp. | reverse complement strand
GTTTTGGAAAGAAAATGATATTTTCCAAAAGAGTATGGACAGCCGGAAGGAAGGCCCGACCTATACCTTTTATGACGGACCGCCGACCGCGAACGGCAAGCCGCATATCGGTCACGTGCTGACACGTGTCATCAAGGATATGATCCCCAGATACCGCACCATGAAGGGCTACTATGTGCCGCGAAAGGCAGGCTGGGATACGCACGGACTTCCGGTCGAGCTGGAGGTCGAGAAGCTGCTGGGTCTGAACGGAAAGGATCAGATCGAGG
>CAZERX010000065.1:0-10322 GCA_964515045.1 uncultured Eubacterium sp. | reverse complement strand
ATCTGGCAGGTAAAGCCTTTCTTTATGTATATGGCGAGGAATTCTTTGAAGTATCTTTTCCGGTGGATCATTTTTTACACTTAACCGGTGTGGAAACAAATTTGTCAGCGAAGGATTTTTATAAGAATGCTAAGAAAGGAAAACTTACAAATAGTCAGTTTTATTTTGATGAGAGACATCCATATGCGAATGCAAAAAAGAAATTACCATGCTTAAAAAGATTACCTGAGTTGACGAATGATGTGGTTTGTATTCTTAAGGATATGCGGACGTTGACAATTATATACAAATTGAGCGTTACCAATCTGGAATTTACATTGGGTCTGACAGAAAACACGGACAGTCAAGGAAAAAAGGTTCATGACTTTTTCCTTCCGATGTCATTGCGGGTAGAAGATTCTTCTGTGGAAAAGAGCAATGATGGAGAAGTGGTTGATTTCATTTTCATGAAGGATGCCAGTCTGGTTAAGTATGACACGATATTGGTACAAGATAAACATAAATGCATTCCAGAGTGCGTAAAGCATCTGATCAGCGAGAGTTTTTATAACAGAGAGATCAGTGAATAATTACATAGAATATCGAATAAAGCATCAGAAACTGGTGCTTTTTTTCTGCCTTTTTGTCTGTTTTTCACAAAAAATGGAAACGGAATTTGTTGATTCAGTATCTTGCACACAAGCGTCCGACATGTTACACTGATGGAAACTAGAAAATAAAAAAGCGTTTCCAAAGCGGAGCGATACGCGGAGGAAGCGGGCAGGAGGCAGATACATGGAGCTTAGGGATACGATCCTGCAGGGCACGATCGCAGCATTTCGTGAGAAAGGGCTGAAATTCACGATGGATGATGTCGCGTCGCTGCTCGGCATGAGCAAAAAGACCATTTATACCGTGTTTCCGGACAAGCACACGCTCATTTCAGATATGGTGGACTACTGCTTTTCATCCATCAAGGAGAGTGAGCAGCGGGTGTTGAACGATACGTCGCTCGATACGGTGGAGAAGCTGCGTGCGATCCTCGGCGTGCTGCCGGAGAGCTATCGGGATATTGATTTTCAGCAGCTTTATTTATTAAAGGAAAAATACCCGAAGGTGTATAAAAAGGTCGAGCAGCAGCTTGAAAACGGCTGGGAGAGTACGATCGCGCTGATGGAGCAGGGGATCGCAGAGGGAAAGCTCCGGCAGCTCCACATACCGGTGCTGAAAACGATGATGGAGGCGACGCTGGAGCAGTTTTTTCAGCGGGATGTGCTCGTCCGAAACGGCATTTCCTATCAGGAGGCGCTGGATGAGGTCGTACACATCCTTGTGGATGGGATCCGTGCGTGAGCGGGCAGAGAGGAGCAGAAAATGACAGACAGGGCAAGGGAGATATTTGGAAACCGCATGCCGGACGGGGTCTACCGGAAGGCGCTGCGGTCGAAGCAGAAATATGTGAAAAAATTCGGTGACGACAGCGACAGGGATTATCCGGTGGCGATCGCGAAAAACCGTTACATCGGGGATGCGCTCGGTGTGTACAATGTCCTCGTCGGCGATCCGCAGACGAACGCACATTATGAAAAAGGCGACGTGCTGACGCATACCTTTGATACCGAGCAGGGGCTGATCGTCGGAAATATCCGTATGGGCTTCGGACATTACCGGATCTCGATGGCAATGGCATCTGCGGCGCGCGCACTCGGCTATACGCCGTATTGGATGGATCTCAATTCCTATCGGGAAACAACGTGTACGAAGGTGATCGGGGCACAGAACGAGCTGTACTCGCTCGGCTCCAGACTGTCGAAAAATCCCATTTTTAACCGTCTTGTCTGGGAGCCGATGAACTACGAGGGCTTCCGTGCACTTTCCTACAACGCGTCCGATCAGAAAAATGCAGAGCTGATGGCGGCGGTATACCGGAACATCCCCAAGGAGCTTCCTGTGATCGGTACGCATGTGTGGCCGGCGCAGGCAGCCGTGCACGCGGGCATGAAATATGTCGTCAATGCGATCCCCGACAACTGGCCGATGGCGCTGCATCTGGCAGAGGGCAGTGTCCATACGATCCAGTGCCGAAATTCATATATGGGCTACCGGATCTTAAATGGAATGAGCAAGGCGAAGGTCAATCAGCCGATGCCGAAGGACTCCCTTTTTTACACCGGTCATTATGTCGATCACGAGCTGGTGACAAACATCGCGCATGACTGCGCACAGCGTATTGCCCGTCAGAAAAAGGGTGCGCCGATGCGTTTTCTGCTGACGATCGGCGGTGCGGGCGCGCAGAAGGAGATCTTTGCGGCGATCATCCGCTATCTGCTGCCGTATGTCCGCGAGGGAAAGGCGGCGCTGTACGTGAATGTCGGCGATTACCGCAATGTCTGGGATGAGCTGCTGCGGGAGGTGCCTGCGATGCAGTCCTATGTATGCGAGCATTTTGATGACTGGGAGCAGACACAGCGTTTTGCGGCATATGCACTGGATGAAACGAAAACCGTGAGCGGCATCCACGGCTTTTGGCACGCGAATATCTTTGAAGCGGTGTATTGTACGAACCTGCTGATGCGAAGCTGTGACGTGCTCGTGACGAAGCCGAGCGAGCTTGCTTTTTATCCTGTGCCGAAGCTCTTTATCCGCAGAGTCGGAAAGCACGAGATGTGGGGCGCGATCCATTCCGCGGAGATCGGAGACGGTACGTTGGAATGTCGGGATATCCCGCACACGCTGCAGATGCTGGAGCTTTTTTTGTCGGATGACGGTCTGCTCGCGCAGATGTGCGCATGTATTGAGGAAAATCATAGGATCGGGCTGTATGACGGCGCGTACAGAGCCGTGCAGCTTGCGATGGAGCTGAAAACACACGATACGAAGGAGGATTAGGGAATGGAACAGAGAACAGGGAATGCGGCACTTGGCGGAAAAGAGAAATTCGCCTACGGCATCGGCGCGGTCGGCAAGGATATGGTGTATATGCTGTCTGCATCGTACATTTTGTACTATTATCAGGATATCATGGGTGTGAGCGCCGTCGCGATGGGTATCATCCTGTTTGCGGCACGCGTGTTTGATGCGTTTAACGATCCGATCATGGGTGTGATCGTCGCAAAGACCCGAACAAAATGGGGAAAATTCCGTCCGTGGCTCGCGGTCGGCACGCTGCTCAATGCCATCGTTCTGTATCTGATGTTTGCGGCACCGCCCTCATTGGACGGCGCGGGTCTGACGGCATATGCGGCGGTGACATACATCCTCTGGGGCATGACCTATACGATGATGGATATTCCGTACTGGTCGATGATCCCTGCATTCACGACGAGCGGAAAGGAGCGTGAGGGGCTGTCCGCGCTGGCGCGCTCCTGCGCGGGTGTCGGCTCGGCACTCATCACGATCATCACGGTCACGGTCGTATCGGCACTCGGAACGCTCGCGGGCGGCAGCTCCGCAACGGAGATCGAGCGGCTGGGTTATAAGTATTTCGCGCTGATCATCGCGGTGCTTTTTGTCGTATTTATTGCGATCACATGTGCATCCATCCGTGAACGTTCATCGGCGGATATGGAAACGACATCCGTAAAGGACATGTTCCGCGCACTCGTACAGAACGATCAGGCAATGACGATGGTGGTCGCGATCGTGATGATCAATTCGGCGCTGTACATCACCTCGAATCTCGTCATTTACTTTTTCAAATATGATTTCAGTCCTGCGGCATGGCAGGCGAATTATACGATGTTCAATACGTTCGGCGGCGCGTTCCAGATCCTTGCCATGATGCTGCTTTTCCCGCTGCTGCGGCGTTTTCTGTCGTCGCTTCGGATCTTTTACCTGTGCTTTGCGATGGCGGTCGCAGGGTATGTGACGCTGCTGGTCATCGCACTGTCCGGCTCGGAAAATATGTACCTTTTGCTCATTCCGGCGTTCCTTATCATGTCGGCGATCGGAATGCTGAATGTGATCGTAACGATCTTTCTCGCGAACACGGTAGATTACGGAGAGCTGAAAAACGGCAGGCGCGATGAATCGGTCATTTTTTCCATGCAGACCTTTGTCGTGAAGCTCGCCTCCGGCGTGGCGGCGCTGATCGCTTCGCTCGTGATCCAGATCTTTCATATCGAAAAGGATGAAACGGCAGCGGTGCTGACTGCGATCGACGAAGGCTCACGCATGGGACTAAGGCTCTGTATGACGCTGATCCCGATCGTGGTGCTGATCGTCGGCATGTTCGTATTCCATAATCATTATATCCTGACCGATCAGAAGCTGGAGGAGATCGGCGAAAAGCTGAAAGGGGTGAAGGGATGATCCAAATTTCTGAAAATTGCTTCGTGCTGCATACGGCGCATACGACCTACGCATTTTCGCTGCTGCCGACCGGTCAGTTGGAGCATCTGTATTACGGCAGGCGCATCACGCTCGGTGAGCCGCTGTATACGGCAGCCGCACCGCTTAGGGAAAAGCACGCGTTCGCCGCGGGAAACTGCTGTATTTATGATGCAGAGCATCCGGAGTATTCCTTGGAGAATGTGTGCCTTGAAATGTCGGCATTCGGCAGGGGTGATATCCGTGAGCCGTTCGTTACGCTGGAGTATGCGGACGGCAGCTTTGCGAGCGATTTTATCTATGATTCGTATGAGCTTTCGCAGGGAAAAGAGCCGTACCGGACGCTTCCGGCATCGTATGATGAGTCGGGGCAGGTGGAGCATCTGCTGATACGGATGGAGGATCAACGGAGCAGTGTCGTACTGGAGCTGCATTATTACGTCTACGAGGACTGTGACGTGATCGCCAAGAGCGCGCGTCTGGTCAATGCAGGGGAACAGCCGGTGCGGATCCTGCGTCTGATGAGCAATCAGCTCGATCTGTCGGACAGTGCATATGTTATGACAACGTTTCACGGCGCTTGGGCGCGGGAAATGCAGCGCTATGACATCCCGACGCAGGCGGGGCGTATCGTGAATGAGTCCTACACCGGAACGTCGTCGAACCGCGCGAATCCGTTCGTGATGCTCTCAAGACAGCAGACGGATGAGGATCACGGTGACTGCTACGGCTTCCATCTGATGTACAGCGGCAATCATTACGAGGCTGTTGATGTGCAGGCGGGCGGTAAGCTGCGCTTTGTGAGCGGCATCCAGCCGCGGGGCTTTCGTTGGGAATTGGAGGGCGGCGCGGACTTTGAAGCGCCGGAGGCAGTGCTCGCGTATTCCTGCGACGGCTATAATGGGATGAGCCAGTGTATGCACCGCTTTATCCGTGAGCATATCGTGCGCGGCACGTGGAAAAAGAAGGAGCGCCCGATCCTTCTGAACAGTTGGGAGGCGTGTTATTTTGATATCAGTGAGCACAAGCTCCTGCGTTTGGCGAAGGCTGCAAAGGCAGCAGGCGCAGAGCTTTTCGTCATGGATGACGGCTGGTTCGGACATCGGGATGATGACAAAAGCTCGCTCGGCGACTGGACGGAAAACCGAAAAAAGCTGCCGAACGGCGTAGACGGACTGTGCCGGAGAATCAATGCGCTGGGCTTAGACTTCGGTATCTGGGTCGAGCCGGAAATGGTCAGCACGGACAGTGCGCTTTACCGCGCGCATCCCGACTGGGCGATGGATCTGCCGCCGCACGCGCATTCGGAGGGGCGCAATCAGCGTCTGCTCGACCTCACGCGGACAGAGGTTCAGGATGAGGTGATCGCGCAGATGAGCCGCCTTTTTTCCTCAGCCAATATTTCTTATGTAAAATGGGATATGAACCGCATCGTGAGCGAGTATTATTCCAAGACACTGCCGCCGGAGCGGCAGATGGAGACGGCGCACCGCTATGTGCTCGGACTGTACCGCTGTATGCGGGAGCTGACGGAGCGTTTTCCGAATATCTTATTCGAGGGCTGTGCAGCGGGCGGCAATCGCTTTGACACAGGAATGCTGGCATATTTTCCGCAGATCTGGGCGAGCGATGACACGGATGCGTTGTGCCGTGCACAGATCCAGACCGGCTACAGCTATGGCTATCCGATGTCCGTCGTGAGCGCACACGTTTCGTCCTGTCCGAACCATCAGACGCTCCGTGTGACACCGCTTGAAACACGGTTTCACGTGGCGGCGTTCGGCGTGCTCGGCTATGAATGTAATCTCTGCGATCTGAAAAAGGAGGAGCTTGCCGCGATCCGCGCGCAGATCACGTTGTACAAAAAGTGGCGCAGGGTCTTACAGTTCGGCAGCTTTTACCGCGGCAGATGCTTTACGGATGCGCCGGATACGGGCGGATGTCTCACGGACGGCGCAGGCAATCTGCAGGAATGGACATGTGTTTCCGAGGATCGGAAGCAGGCGGTCGGCTTTCTCATGCAAAGGACAGCGCACCCGAATACGCAGTTTGCATATTATCGCGCGCGGGGACTGGATGCGGAGCGGCAGTATCATTTTACGAACCGTGCCCTGCAGTATGATGTGCGGGAGTTTGGGGATCTGATCAATACGATCGCGCCGGTGCATATCCGGCAGGGATCTCCGGTGCATGAGCTGGTCGCAAAATTTGTCAGACTGGACGGAGAAACGGAGGAGCTGTACGCATACGGCGACACGCTGATGTATGCGGGCGTGAAGCTCGCACCGGCGTTCGGCGGCACGGGCTATGACGCGCGCGTCCGGCATTTCCCCGACTTCGCATCGCGGATGTACTTCATGGAAGCAGAGGACTGAAAATGTGGGATAAAAAAGGACTTCACACGGCGGTGAAGTCCTTTTTTGACGGAAAAAATGTTATTCGAGCTTGAATTTGTTGACCTCGTCATCGAGCTGACCGGCAATGTCCTTATTCGTGTCGGCTTCGGTCTGGATCCCGCTGACGCTGTTGACCAGATCGACGGTCATCTGCGTGACGTTGGTCACACCCTTGGCATTTTCCTCGACTGCGATATTGACGGCAGAAATGGAATCCTTGATCTCATCCACACTGCGCTTGATGGAGTCGCTGCCGCCCGCAAAATCGCGCATCATCCGGTTCATTTCGCCGGCATCGGCGCGATAGCTGCCGCTCGTTTCACAGAGCAGCTCATAGCCGTGCATGGCGGTTTCGTCCATGAAACGGATCATTTCACCGGCGGTCGCCGCAAGCTCGTCCACGGACTGGATGACCTCAGCGCTGACTGTCTGAATGCGGGAAGCTGCCTCAGCAGAGTTGGCTGCAAGCTGACCGATCTCATTTGCGACGACGGCGAAGCCCTTGCCTGCCTCACCTGCGCGTGCAGCCTCAATGCTGGCATTCAAGGACAGGAGATTGGTCTGCTCCGTGATGCTTAAAATATTTTCGGTCAGCAGGCTGATCTCGCCGACTGCCTTGGATTTTTCAATCTTTTCATCAACGGCAGCAGCGATGACCTGTGCCTTTTGACGTGCGTCGTTCTGTTCGCTGACCGCGTTCTGATAAATACCTGCCGCCTTATTCTGGATCTCGTCAGAAAAGCTCTGACCGTCCGCAGCGGTTTCGTGGATCTTGGATACGTTTTCGTAAACATTGATGGTCGCCTCGTTGACCTGTCCGAGGGAAGCGCTCGTTTCCTCCAGAGCAGCGCTCATTTCCTCCATCGTGGCGGAAATGTCCGAAATGCTGCCGCCTGCGCTGAACAGATTGCCTGCGACCGTCTCGGAGGCGGAGCTTAAATGCACGGAATTCCGCGCGATGTTCTGCATGATCGTGCGGATGTAGGCGAGCAGTGCGTTGACATTTTCTGCGATCAGCTCCAGCTCGTCACCGGTGCGGATGTCAAGCTGATGCGTCAGATCACCCTCGCTGTGCACGAGATCGTAGATCTTTTTATTTACCTTGTTCAGATTCCGGCTGATCGTTCCAGAAATGATGCCGAGAATGACGCACGCGATGACCACGCACAGTACGGTAATGAGGATCACCTGCGTGACCAGCGTCCGCAGCTTGGTAACGACGCTTGCCGCGTCATAGTCGCAGCCCAGCGCACCGATGACGGCACCGGAGCTGTTTTTGATCGGCTTATAAAAGGAGATCACGTCGCCGTATTCGGTGTAATCAATGTAGTCCTGTGTGAAGTCCTCACCGGCAAAGACACCCTTTAACATGTCGTAGGATTCCTCAAAGACCTTGCCGACCTCAGACTGGGATTCGGACGTATCCGTATCGACACCATAATAGACGGTGCTTCCGTCCGTGTACAGCGTGTACATGTACAGGATGCCGTATTCCTGCTGGATCTCGCGCATGGAGGCGAGCAGTGTTTCATAATTCCTGCTCTCCTCACAGCCCGGCGTGAGCTGTTCGACTGCGTCACCGTCGATCCGGTCGATCGCAAGCCTGCCGACGAGCTGTGCCTGCTCGACACCGAGTGCGACCATACCGTCATTGATGCTCCGATAGGCGGATATCCCCATGACAAGACACATCACGATCACCAGAATACCGGACGGGATCAGGATCTTGGCACGGATACTGAGTGCTCTTGTTTTCTTTTTCATAGCTTGATTCCTCCTTCTCAAAAGTAAAAACCCAACACAAATTATAACATAAAATGGACAAAACCGAAACCCACTGTTGAACAAATTATATAAAAATTATTAAATTTTTCTAAAATTTTTATAAAAAAGTGTCGTTGATATATTTTGTCGATTGGATTATGCTGAATTATTATATATATCATATACCTGCCGGCTTCCGTCGGCGGTAGAAAAGGAGAAAAGATATGAACACACTTGTAATCGTTCTGATCGCAGCCGTTGTTCTGATCGCAGCCTATGTAGGCTATGGTCGCTGGCTCGCGAACAAATGGGGAATTGACCCGAAAGCAGAGACACCTGCCGTAAAGCTGAAGGACGGCGTGGATTATGTACCGACAAAGGGATGGACGGTATTCAGTCACCAGTTTTCATCCATCGCAGGTGCAGGCCCTGTCACCGGTGCGATACAGGCAGCAGCCTTCGGATGGCTGCCCGTACTGCTCTGGATCCTGATCGGCGGCGTATTTTTCGGCGCTGTCACGGACTTCGGTGCACTGTATGCTTCTGTTAAAAATGAAGGAAAGTCCATGGGTATGCTGATCGAGAAGTACATCGGCAAATTCGGACGTAAGATATTCCTTTTATTCTGCTGGTTATTCACACTGCTCGTGATCGCTGCGTTTGCAGATATGGTTGCTGGCACGTTCAACGCATATACCGTTGTAGACGGTGTGACGGAGCTGGCTGACGCAGCAAAGACAAACGGTGCTGCCGGAATGATCTCCATCATGTTCATGGTATTTGCCGTTATTTTCGGACTGCTGCAGAAAAAGTTCAAGCTCTCCGGATGGAAAGAGGCTGTCCTTGCGATCGTATGCATCATTGCTTCCTTTGCGATCGGTATGGCTTGCCCGCTGACCTTCGGCAAGGAGACCTGGAGCTATATCACCTTTATTTACATTTTCTTTGCAGCCGTACTGCCGATGTGGCTGTTAAAGCAGCCGCGTGACTACATGACAACGTTCATGTTCATCTGCATGATCGCGGGTGCGGTGATCGGACTTTTGGTCGCACATCCGACCATGAACCTGCCGGTATTTACAGGCTTTAAGAATGAGAATCTGGGAAATCTGTTCCCGATCCTTTTTGTAACCGTTGCATGTGGTGCGGTTTCCGGCTTCCATAGTCTGGTATCGTCCGGAACATCCTCTAAGACGGTAGAGAACGAGAAGGATATGTTAAAGGTCGGCTATGGTGCGATGGTATTAGAGAGTCTGCTCGCAGTGCTCGCACTGTGCGTAGCCGGTGCATCCGCAGCGGCTGACGGAACCGCGGCTGTCGGTACTCCGTTCCAGATCTTCAGCAGCGGCGTAGCCGGATTCTTTGAGATGTTCGGCGTGCCGGTATATGTAGCGACTGCATTTATGACCATGTGTGTATCCGCTCTGGCACTGACCAGTCTGGATGCCGTAGCACGTATCGGACGTATGAGCTTTCAGGAGCTGTTCTCCGTTGATGATATGGAGCACGCAGCACCGTGGAGAAAGCTGGTATGCAATACATATTTTGCGACCGTGATCACACTGGTATTCGGTTATATCCTGACCAAGATCGGTTATGCAAACATCTGGCCGCTGTTTGGTTCTGCCAACCAGTTGCTGAGTGCACTCGTACTGATCACGCTCTGCGTATTCTTAAAGGTGACCGGACGCAGTAATAAGATGCTGTTCCCGCCGCTCATCATCATGCTTTGCGTGACCTTCACCGCACTGGTGCAGCGTATGATCGCAATGATCAAGGCGATCCGGAACGCTGCAAGCGTGACCATCCCCGCCGGGGAGACCACATGGGGAGCCGTATTTATCGCAAACGGCT
>CAZERX010000064.1:0-10352 GCA_964515045.1 uncultured Eubacterium sp. | reverse complement strand
GATTGCCAATGGAGGAAAATTTTTCCTCGTAGTCAGTCATGATATTGCCATTCATCATATCCGGTGTGTGATGCAGATCGAAGGTATGTGCCCTGACCGTCCAAACAGACGATGCGCCGATCTCCTCCAGCGAGAAATCAAAGAGCGGACGATTGTCCGTCTTGAACTCGATCGTTCCGTCTGTTGCCAGTATGCGGTCATAGCGCGCGAGAAATTCCGACGAGGTCAGTCTGCGCCGCGCGTGGCGATCCTTCGGCCACGGGTCAGAGAAGTTTAAGTAGATGCAGCTGATCTCATCCGGTGCGAACACCTCCGGAAGCTCGGCGGCATCCATGCAGATAAAAAGCAGATTTTTCGGCGGGTGCTCCGTGTCGAGCTTCTGGATCGCACGAAGGATCACGCTGGTATAACGCTCAATGCCGATATAATTGATGTCGGGATGTGCGGCTGCCTGCGCGAACAGAAACTGTCCCTTTCCCATGCCTACCTCGATGTGGATGGGCTGCTGCGCCGCAAAACGGCTGTTCCAACTGCCGCGCAGCTCCTTCGGTGTGTCGATGACATAGGGGCAGGCTGCGACTGCGGCATCTGCACCCGGTATATTTCTTAGTCTCATGGCTGTTTCTCCTAAAAAAGTCTTGCGTTAGATATTTACGGATATTATACTAAAATAGGAAAATACTAAAATCAAGATAAAAATGAGGAAAATATGAAAAACATCAAGAAAATCACTGCCTGTCTGATGACGGTAATGTTATGCGCGCTGAGCGGCGTGATGCCGGTCTATGCAGAGGAGTCGTGGCCGGATATGCCGCAGGTGGAAGCACCTTCCATGTGCGTGATCGAAATATCGACCGGAACGATCCTATATGAACGGAATATGGATGAGCAGAATTATCCCGCGAGTATCACAAAGATCATGACGGCGCTGCTGGCGGTGGAGAACTGCTTGCTGGATGAGGTCGTGACATTCTCTGAGGAGGCAGTTTACGGCAATGAGGGCGATACTTCACATATCTGGCGTGACATCGGCGAGGAAATGACGATGGAGGAGTGTCTCTACGGCATGATGCTCGAATCCGCGAATGAATGTGCGTGGGCGATCGGAGAGCATGTCGGCGGCACGATGAAAAATTTTACACAGATGATGAATGCGCGTGCGGAGGAGCTGGGCTGTACGAACACGCATTTTAATAATCCGAACGGTCTGCCGGATGAGGAGCACTGGACGAGCGCACATGATATGGCGCTGATCGCAGCCGAGGCGTACCGCAATGAGACCGTGCGCGTGATCGTTGGGACCAAATCCTACACGATCCCGCCGACCAATAAGCACGACGAGGAAACGCTGCTGCACAATCATCATAAAATGGTCTATCCGTATCATGGAGATTATGAATATCTGTATGATTATGCAACCGGCGGAAAGACCGGTTATACGAATGCGGCAGGAAATACGCTCGTGTCCTATGCGCAGAAGGGCGATATGGCGCTCGCGTGCGTGGTCATGCGCGAGAAAACACCGTATCACTACACGGATACGAGGACATTATTTGACTATTGCTTTGAAAACTTTCAAGTAGTGCATCCGTCACAGTATGAGGAAAATGCCGCCGCTTCCGATGAAACGCGTGCGTTTGCCGTGATGGATGAGGATGCATCCGTGCTCCTGCCCGCGTCGGCAGATTTTTCGGAGCTGTCAGAGCAGACGGTGTATGACAGTGCGGATGACCACGTGCTCGGCACGATCCGGTATTCCTATGCCGGTCATGAGGTTGGCAGTGCGGATATCCGGATGAACGATACGACAGGCAGCAGCTTTGTTTTTTCAGAGATCGTCAATCAAGAGCGTGCAGAGGATGAGGATGAAGCTGCGCCGGAGGATGAGGCTGCTTCCGTTCGGACGGAGCGCACGGATGATCCGTCTGAGCAGAAGGATTCCCATAGCATCCATATCGAGATCAGCCCGAAAAGCATCGGTGTCGGCATTGGTCTTGTTGCGCTGTTCGTCCTGTGCATCCTGCTTTTGTACTGGCTCGGTACACACACCTATCTGGTGCGCCAAAAGATCGCAGGCATGAGAAGCCGACGCATGGAGCGTCGCCGTTACCAGACGATCCACGATACGAGAAAGAGCCGACGCAGAAATCGCGGCAAACGTCAGAAAAAAAGCAAACACCTCAGATTCTAGTCTGAGGTGTCTGTAAGATCCGTTAGGATGAGAGAAGCATCAGTCGCTGGAGCACCTGCTCCAGCTTCTTTTTGTCTCTGGTGTAAAAAATGAGTCCGTTGTTCGTTTCCTGTATGGTCACATATTTGTCGCGCAGAGTGTCGGAGCGGCTGATACAATAGCTGATGTAGCTCCGGTAATTGGCATCAAGCATCAGAAAGAGCGGCTCGCAGTCGTCGAGTGTTTCCATCCGTGCGCCCGCCTGCTCAAAGAGACCGTGCAGCTCCCGATCCTGTGCGACCTGCTCCGGCGTGCGGTCAATGAGAAAATAGCCGTCCTCGTCCTTTGGCATGTTCATCGCACGGACGGCGCGCTGTACCTGCTTGGTCAGACTGTCCGATGCGGGGTAGAGTGCTTCAAAGTAAGTGATGAAATCGGTCGCCATGCGAAAGTGCTTGTTTTTTCCGTTTTCCAAAATCTCCGTGATCAGGATGCGCCGGATGGCTTTCTCACATTCCTGACGGGAGGGGTTTTTCTTCAGTGGCTGATCCATGATTGTCTCCTGTGATGTGTACGGATGTCTTTGCGACATCATTTTTTGTCCTTAAATGATTATAAGACAACTTTCGTTCGATAGCAAGACATTTTTCACCGAAAAAACGACAGCAGGAAAACGACGGCATTGACAAATTTTTTTTCAGTATTTATACTAGAAAAAGAGCCGGTATATTTATGCATGAGCGGAAAGAATGGACAGAAAACACCATGCAGAAAAATCGGTTTCGAGGTTTAAGTAAAACATTAAAGATCAAGATAAAATGATCAGAGAGGAGATGGCATTCTGACATGACAAGAGAAGAAAAATGGCTGGCGGACGAGCAGGCGATATGCGAGCTTGTCCACGCACACAACGGGATCGTGAAAACAGCAGATCTGTACACGCTGGGAATCGATTATCGCAGGATCATGAGTTTTGTGGACTGGGGACTGCTGCGGCGTGTAAAAAACGGTTATTACGTGCTGGAGAATGATTCCCTTTCTGAGGATGAGATGATCCTCCGACTGTTCGGCGAGGATGGTGTGCTGACGATGGAGAGCGCGCTGTATCAGTACGGCTATCTCACGGTCAAGCCGGCAGAGTATCAGATCGCCGTGGACAAAAATACGTCAAAATCGCGGTTTCGTCTGAGTTATCCGTTCGTACATCCGTATTACAGTGAGCCGAAGGTGCTGACCCTTGGCGTGACGGAGATCGCGTTCGGCGGCGGCAGGATGAAGATCTACGACCGCGAGCGGCTGATGTGTGACTGCTTAAAGTACGAGGAGCATATGGATCACGAGACTATGAAAAAGGCGCTGCGCGCATATATCGCAGAGCCGAAAAAGAATGTCTCGCGACTGCTCATGTATGCGAAGGAGCGAAAGGTTGTGGGCAAGGTGCAGAACCGGATCGGAGTGTGGCTTTAGTTGAGTACAAGGAGAAAACGGAATCTGATCGGCGCGGCGGCGATCCGTGAAAAGAGCAGGGAGCTGGAGCTGCCGATGGAGCGGCTGCTGACCGGCTATGTGATGGAGGAGCTGGCGATCCGTCTTGCATCGGATGCATCCGGCAGCAGGCTTCTTTTGAAAAATCCGGATACGCTGGGACTTTCCGGCTGCGCACGCGGCGCACACCGGCTGTATTATGCCTATGTGTGTGCGGAGGATGAGATTTTTTCCAAGGCTGCATTTGCCGCTTTTTTGAAAAAAACGGTGAAATGGGAGACGGTGACAAATATCGTTTGGGCGTGGCGCTCTCATATGGAAGGAAATTGTCTGATCGTGGAGCTTTCTGCGGAGCTGGACGAGCTGAAGCTGCCGGTGGAGCTGGTCGTTGAGCCGCTTCCTGCGGACGCGGTGAAGCATCCGAAGGGAACATATACGCTCCGCTGTTTGATGGAAGCGACGAAAACCGTGGAGCTTCCCGTCTATCCCGCATGGGAGCAGCTCATGGATGATCTGGGTGAGGTGCTCAGCCGGATGGAGCTGGTCGGAGATATGGGTGTGTTTTTGCGGATCTATGAAACGCTTGGGATGATCAGCTTTGAGGGCAGACCGTTCCAGCGGGAGCTGCGCAGTGATTGTGAAGCGCAGGGGATCACACTGGATACGCTCCGCTATGAGCAGTTGGAGCGTTATGCCGATTATCCGTATCTGGAGAAAAAGTGGAATGCTTACGTCAAGCGTCAGCGGCGGACACTGCCGGTGTGGACGGAGGTATACGGCAGATTGTGGCAGGCTTTGTCACCGGTCTATCAGGCGATTCTGCAGGATGTGCTGTATTTAGGAAGCTGGATTCCGGATCTTGGGAGGTATCTGGACTGATGTTGGTAGAAAAACTGGCACAATACGGACAGTCAGAGGTCTATCCGTTCCATATGCCGGGGCATAAGCGGGCGATGACACTGCCTGCGGATGCTTACCATATGGACATCACGGAGATCGATGGCTTTGATAATCTGCACCATGCGGAGGGCATCCTTGCGGACGAGCAGCAGCGCTATGCGTCGCTCGTCGGTGCGAAGCAGACGTTTTTTCTCGTGAACGGAAGTACCTGCGGGATCTTAGCGGCGATCTGTGCGTCGCTGCCGCGCGGTGCGACACTGCTCACGGCGCGCAATTCGCACAAGGCGGCGTATCATGCGCTGTATCTGTGGCAGCTAAAGGCACGGTATTGTTATCCTGCGATCAGCGCCTACGACATACAGGGCGGTATTTCGCCGGAGCACGTTGCACATATGCTGGAAACGGATGCATCGATCGGGGCAGTGTATGTGACCAGCCCGACGTATGACGGCGTGGTATCTGATATCGCGCGAATTGCAGAAATCGTGCACCGGCATCAGAAAATACTGATCGTTGATGAAGCGCATGGCGCGCATTTTGGCTTTCACCCTGCATTTCCGCAGTCAGCCGTGCGGCTCGGAGCGGATCTCGTTATCCAGAGCGTGCATAAGACGCTGCCTGCGTTCACGCAGAGTGCCGTGCTGCATGTGTGCTCAGATCGTGTGGATGCGTCGGCGGTGGCGCATTTCTTAAATATATACGAGACCAGCTCGCCGTCCTATGTGCTGATGGCGGGCATTGCGCGGCTGAATGACTATATGGAGTCTGAGGGGATCGAACGGCTCGGCGCACTGGATCAGGCATTGCAGAGGTTTTATGCGAAAAGCAGGGCGCTTCGGCATCTGCATGTGCTAAAGCCGGAGGATTTTGAGGCATCGAGCGCCTATGCGCGTGATCCGTCAAAGATACTGATCAGCACGCGAAATTGCCCGATCAGCGGCAGGGAGCTTTATACGCGTCTGCGCTGCACCTACCGGCTCCAACTGGAAATGTATTCGGGCGAATATGTGACGGCACTCTGTTCGCTGATGGATACGGAGGAGTCGTTGGAGCGCCTGTTTGCGGCGTTGGCAGAGATCGACAGAGCGCTCGTCGCGCCCGATACGCCAAAGGAAGGCTTTGTCAGCCGCATGTATCGCGCGCGGATCGCAGTGTGCCCGATCGCACAGGCAGTTGATACACCGCATGAGACCGTAGCGTTTTCGGCATCGGCGGGACGTGTCAGTGCAGAATACCTGTATTTATATCCGCCGGGGATCCCGCTGCTTGTGCCGGGGGAGCTGATCTCGGAGCAGCTCTTGTGCGATCTTTCGGAGCTTCGTGCACGCGGCATGATGCCGGAGGGTCTGCGTGACCCGTCCGCGGCGCACGTGGACGTTTTGACATACTAATTGCCATGTTGCGGGGCAGTATGGTATAATGTCGTAGGACATTATACGCGCCGAAGTGCGCATCGGCTACCATACCAGATTGCGGAGCAATATGGTATAATAGGTTAGGATATTGTGCGCATGGAAATGAAAGGAAAAACGATGGGGCATATTTTTTGTCTGATGGGAAAAAGCTCCTCCGGAAAGGATACCGTATATCAGCGCCTGCTGGCAGATGAAACACTCGGTCTGCAGCGGCTTGTGACCGGTACGACGCGCCCGATCCGTGAGGGTGAGCGCGACGGAGTGGAATATCATTTTTATACGGATCAGGAGCTTGCCGGTCTGCGTGATGCAGGCAGGATCATCGAATGCCGCTCGTATGACACGGCGCATGGTATCTGGAATTATTTCACAGTGGCAGATGATACGCTGTTATCGTCAGATGCCGATCATCTGGCGATCTACACGCTGGAGGCATACCTTAGCCTGCGGGAGTATTTCGGGCAGGAACGGCTGATACCGCTGTATCTTGAGGTGGATGCCGGACTCCGTCTGGAGCGGGCGCTGCGGCGTGAGCAGGCACAAAAGGAGCCGAAGTATCGGGAGATGTGCCGTCGTTTTCTGGCTGATGAGGAGGATTTCTCCGCAGAAAAGCTCGAAGCTGCCGGAATCCGAACGGTTTTTGAAAATGTAGTGCTGGAGGATACGGTCCGCCGTGTGGCAGAGTATATCCGAAGCATCAAAGACAGGTGAGTCATGGATCATTTCAGAGTCAGCGAGACGACACCGCTGTCGTCCGTGAATCAGACGAATCAGACACCGCAGACAGACGATTCTTTTCGTTTTACGCTGACGAGTGCAATAGAGGATGCAGAGCTGCAGACGAAGGTCAACCGGATGCTGCAGGATATCAGTCTGCAGGGAAAGCTGATCGCGAAGCATATGGATATCCGCGAGATGAAGCGTTACCGCGGACTGATCCGAGATTTCTTAAATGAGATCGTCAACCGCTCGCACAAGTTTTCCAGAGAAAACTTTCTGGATCGGCGCGGCAGACACCGTGTATACGGGATCATCCGGCTGGTCGATGCGAATCTGGACGAGCTGGCACAGGAGCTGGTGGAGGATGAGAAAGACCAGATCAGCATTCTGAGCAGGATCGGCGAGATCGAGGGTCTGCTGCTTGACATTTTGACGTAGCTTCGGCGAGGAGGGACAGGTATGGCAGCTTTTTCAGATATTTTAGGAAATGAGCAGGTGATCAGTCATCTGCAGAATGCGATACGGATGGACAAGGTGAGTCATGCGTATATTCTGAATGCGCCGGAGTCATCGGGCAAAATGATGATCGCAGAGGCATTTGCGGCGGTGCTGCAATGTGAAAAGGGCGGCATTGAGCCGTGCGGTACGTGTCATTCGTGCAGACAGGCAGCCGGACATAATCAGCCGGATATTATTTATGTGCAGCACGACAAGCCGAATACGATCGGTGTCGATGACATCCGCGTGCAGCTCAATCAGGATATCGCAGTAAAGCCCTATGCGGGCAAATATAAGATCTATATTGTGGATGAAGCGGAAAAAATGAACGTGCAGGCGCAGAATGCGCTCTTAAAAACGATCGAGGAGCCGCCGGCGTATGCCGTGATCCTGCTCCTCACGACGAATGCGGACGCATTTTTGCCGACGATCCTTTCCCGCTGTATCCGGCTCGACCTGAAGCCGGTCGCAAACGACCGGTTAAAGGCGTATCTGATGCATACCTGCGGAGTTGTGGATTATCAAGCAGATGTGTGTGTTGCTTTTTCTCAGGGTATCGTCGGAAAAGCGATCGCACTCGCTTCCTCTGCACATTTTAATGAGATCAAGGATGCGGCATTGCAGCTTGTGAAGCGGATCCGTGACATTGAGCTGTCGGAGATGATCGCCGCAGTGAAGCAGATCAGTGAATATAAACTGGACATCAATGATTATTTTGACATCATGATGATCTGGTATCGGGATGTATTATTGTATAAGGCAACAGCAGACGTGAACGGATTGATCTTTAAGGATGAAGTCTATGAGATCAAAAAGCAGGCGAACCTGTGCTCCTATCACGCGATCGAGGAAAATCTGGAGGCTTTGGACAAGGCGAAGCTCCGGCTGAACGCGAACGTGAACTTCGAGCTGGTGATCGAGCTGCTGCTGCTCACATTAAAGGAGAGCTAGAATGATAAAAGTAGTTGGGATCCGTTTTCGGAACGCGGGAAAGATCTATTATTTTGACCCGAAGGATTTCGAGATGGAGGTTGGCAGTCATGCCATCGTAGAGACGGCGCGCGGTGTAGAGTACGGAACGGTACTGCTCGCGCCCAGAGAGGTCGCGGATGAGTCAGTCGTTTCACCGCTCAAGCCGGTGCTGCGCGTAGCGACCGAGGAGGATGACAAGATCGTAGCGCGCAACCGCGAGCGCGAGAAAAGTGCCTATAAGACCTGTCAGGAAAAGATCATAAAGCACGGCTTACAGATGAAGCTCGTGCAGGCAGAATATACGTTTGACAGTAATAAACTGCTGTTTTATTTCACGGCTGACGGACGGATCGATTTCCGTGAGCTGGTCAAGGATCTGGCGGGCGTATTCCGTACACGGATCGAGCTTCGGCAGATCGGTGTGCGCGATGAGACGAAGATGCTCGGCGGCATCGGTATCTGCGGCAGGGAGCTTTGCTGCTGCTCCTATCTGTCAGATTTCGTTCCGGTGTCGATCAAGATGGCGAAGGAGCAGAATCTGTCGCTGAATCCGACCAAGATATCGGGTGTGTGCGGCAGACTGATGTGCTGTCTGAAAAATGAGGAGGAAACCTACGAATACTTAAACAGCCGCCTGCCGAATGTCGGCGATCCCGTAACGACGACGACCGGCGACAGCGGCGAGGTGCAGAGCGTGAGCGTGCTGCGCCAGAAGGTGAAGGTACTCGTTGAGGTGGATGATGAGAAGGAGCTGCGCGAGTACGATGTCGATGAGCTTCGCTTCCGATCCAGAAGGAAAAACACCAAGCTCTCCGCAAAGGAAATGGAGGAGCTGGGCGGACTGGAGGACGACGGCGTTGTGACCGAGGATTCCTCATCAAAACCCGAAAAACGTGAAAAACGCGAACGCTCCGACAAAACGGAACGCCCCGACCGCTTTGACCGGCGCGAACGTCGGGAACGCCGCGAGCCGCGGGATAACCGTCGGGAGCGGAATGCCGGTCAGAACCGCGAACGCCGTGAGCGCGATGGTCGGGAAACTGCGAATGCGCAGAGCAATGAGCAGAAGCGTGAGCCGCGCGAGAACAAAAATCGCGAGCGGAACGGCAGATACCGCAAAAATAATCATCGGGACAATAATAACAATAGAGACCGCGGAAAGGAACGTGGCGAGCGTGGAGAGAGAGCAAACCGCACGGAAGGAACAGCCGGAAGCGTCGAATCGTGAGGAACTGTTAAAGGAGGGTGAGCGTCTGGATGATCTGGAGCGGAACGGCTATCATATCATCCAGCGCGCAGACCGCTTCTGTTTTGGTATGGATGCGGTCCTGCTTTCCGGCTTCGCAAGGGTAAAGCGCGCGGAGCGTGTGCTGGATCTCGGCACAGGCACCGGTATCATACCGATCCTTTTGGAAGCCAAAACGGACGGCGGACATTTCACCGGACTGGAGCTGCAGCCGGAGAGCGCGGATATGGCGCGCCGCAGCGTGCGTTATAACGGACTGGAACAAAAAATAGATATCATTACCGGAGATATAAAGGATGCTTCGACGCTGTTTGGAGCATCTTCTTTTGACGTTATCACGACGAATCCGCCCTATATGATCGGGCAGCACGGATTACAGAATGCAGATGATGCGAAGACGATCGCGCGGCATGAGGTATGCTGTACCTTGGAGGACGTGATCGCACAGAGCGCGAAGCTCTTAAAGCCGAACGGACGCTTTTACATGGTGCATCGTCCGTTCCGTCTGGTAGAGATCTTTTGTCTGATGCATCAGTACCGCATCGAGCCGAAACGGATGAAGCTGGTACATCCGTATGCAGACAGAGAGCCGAACATGGTGCTCATCGAGGGGCTTCGCGGCGGCAATCCGAGGCTTTCCGTGGAAAAACCGATCATCGTTTTTGATCAGACGGGCGTATATACGGAGGAGATCAGAGAGGTTTATGGATACTAACGGTACTTTATATTTATGTGCAACACCGATCGGAAATCTGGAGGACATCACATATCGCGTGCTCCGAACGTTAAAGGAAGCGGATCTGATCGCAGCGGAGGACACGAGAAATTCCCTGAAGCTGTTAAACCATTTTGAGATCCGAACGCCGATGACGAGCTATCACGAATACAACAAGATCGAAAAAGCCTATCAGCTCGTGGAGCAGCTTCGGCAGGGCAAAAATATCGC
>CAZERX010000063.1:0-10377 GCA_964515045.1 uncultured Eubacterium sp. | reverse complement strand
CGACCCCATGGCACGACCTCCAGCCGCTCACCACCACCGCCGGTGCAACCGGCGATTTCAGCCAGCTGCCTGACATACTGCTGATGCAGGATAACGCATTCCAGAAGAACGCGATCAGCTATCCGGAGCTTTTCGTAGACCTGACCAACAGCGGCATCGACTTCTCACAGTTCGCAGCAGGTAAGTTAGGATACTCTACAGTAGCCGGCGCAAACTACGGTGTTCCGTTCGATAACGGCGCAGTTATCGCTTGCTATCGTACCGACATCTTAGAGCAGGCTGGTTACACCATCGACGATCTGACCGATATCACATGGTCACGCTTCGAGGAGATCTCCTCAGACGTACAGTCTAAGACCGGTTACTATCTGTTATCTACACGTTCCGGTCAGTCAGACCTGATCATGATGATGTTACAGTCAGCAGGAGCTTCCCTGTTCACAGAGGACGGCGCTGTAAACATGACTGACAACGAGGCATTAAAGGTTGTAGCAAATACATTTGACAGCTTAGTAAAGAACAATGCACTGATGCTGACACAGGACAACTGGGATGAGTACATCAAGTCCTTCAACTCTGGTTCTGCAGCAGGTGTCATCGACGGATGCTGGATCATGGGATCCATTCAGGCAGCAGAGGATCAGTCCGGTAAGTGGGCAGTTACCAACATGCCGAAGTTAGAGGGCATCGACGGTGCTACCAACTACTCAAACAACGGTGGTTCTTCATGGGCAGTTACTTCAAACTGCAAGAACGTAGACCTTGCAACTGATTTCTTAAACAGCACCTTCTGCGGAAGCGTAGATTTCTATGCTGAGATCCTTCCTTCCTCTGGTGCGATCGCAACATGGGCACCCGCAGGTGAGGCTGATGTATACGGTGAGCCTTCAGAGTACTTCAGCGGTGATGCAGTATTCGCAAAGATCGTAGACTTCGCGACCAAGACACCTGCAAACAACACCGGTGTATACTACTACGAGGCACGTGATGCAGTCGCTACTGCATTCACCAACATCGCAAACGGCGGAGACATCGACAGTGAGCTTGCAAACGCACAGGCAACCGTTGAGGCTCAGATGCAGTAATCATAGAACCGCATACGATCGTTCATGAAAAAAGAAAATGGGGAACGGCTCTGTCGTTCCCCGTTTTATCTCAAAAAAAGGTTTTTATCCGCATTTTATATCAAGTATCACAAGACCTCCTGCTGAACATGCAGCAGATGGAAGGAGTAAGAAAATGGAGAAAGCAAAGGCGCGCAGGCTCTCACAGAGCAAACGCTACAATCTGACCGGCTGGGTATTTCTTGCCCCGGCAGCACTGCTGATCGCAGTCATGAGTTTTTATCCGATGATCAAATGTCTGATCTATTCATTCCAGAAGGGTTCATCCTTTGCGAAGATGGAATGGTATGGTCTGAACAACTACATTCGAATGTTTCAGGACTCCGTATTCATGCAGTCCTTAAAAAATACATTTGTATACTTCCTGATACAGGTGCCGATCATGCTGATCCTCGCACTGATCCTCGCAAGTATGCTGAACAATAAGGATCTCAAGTGTAAAGGCTTTTTCCGCACGGCGATCTTTTTGCCCTGTGCGACCACACTCGTATCCTACGCGATCATCTTCCGTTCCCTGTTCTCAACGGACGGACTGGTCAACACCTTTCTGGTAAACGTCGGTATCCTCGATGCACCGTATGCGTTCCTGTCAAACACCTTCAGTGCCCGCGCGATCATCATTCTGGCGCTGGTATGGAGATGGACCGGCTACAACATGGTATTTTATCTCTCAGGACTGCAGAACATTGAGTATTCCGTATACGAAGCAGCCAAGATCGACGGTGCATCACCGGTACAGTCATTTTTCCATATCACCGTGCCGCTCTTAAAGCCGACGATCCTGCTGACAGCGATCATGTCAACGAATGGTACGCTGCAGTTGTTCGATGAGTCTGTCAACTTAACGAACGGCGGACCTGCGAATACATCCATTACGATGTCGCATTACATATACGATGTAACGTTTAAGTATGTACCGAACTTTGGTTATTCCTGTGCGATGTCCATGCTGATCCTCATTTTGGTAGGAACACTCGCATTTATTCAGATGAAAGTAGGTGACAAGCGTGATTAGTTTAGGTAAGAAAATCGGACAGTATGCATTTTTGATCATTTTTTCATTGTTTTCAATCTTTCCGCTTGTATGGATGGCGATCGCAGCAACGAATAAGAGTATTGATGTCATCCGCGGAAAGATGACCTTTGGATCTTATCTCGCAGAGAACTACAAGGCACTGATCGGTCAGGCAGACCTATGGGGCGCGATGGCGAACTCCTTCAAGTATGCGATCATGCTGACACTGCTCAGTCTGGTGATCTGTTCGCTCGCCGGATACGGCTTCGAGATCTACCACGACAAGGGCAAGGACGCACTGATGAGCGTGATCCTGCTGGCAATGATGGTTCCCTTCGTAGCTACCATGATCCCGTTATTCGGTATGATGTCAAAGATGGGACTGACCAACTCGATCCTCGGCTTTGCACTGCCGTCGATCTCAACACCGTTCCTCATCATGTTATTCCGTCAGAGCGCGCGTTCCTTCCCGCATGACATTATCGAAGCAGCGCGTATGGACGGACTGGGAGAGTTCCAGATCTTTTTTAGGATGTTCATCCCGACCATGCGTTCAACCTACGCGGCAGCAATGACCATCACATTTATGAATGCATGGAACAGCTATCTGTGGCCGAAGGTTATCATGAACAAAAAGGAAGCACAGACGATGCCGATGCTGGTATCCAATCTGACCGCAGGCTATGTGACAGACTACGGTATGCTGATGTTAGCCGTTCTGTTCTGTACGCTGCCGACCGTTATCATTTTCTTCTGCCTGCAGAAGAGCTTCGCAGAGGGTATTACCGGTGCCGTAAAATAAAATTAGGAGACACAGGCTATGAGTAAATTTGACTTTAATATCGTAAAGGATATCAAGATCTATGAGCAGAACCGCCTGCCGCATCATGCTGACTTTACGGCGTATGCATCCAAGGCAGAGGCGCGTGCGAAAAGAAGCTCTTTACAGATGTCGCTGAATGGAATTTGGAAGTTTTCCTATGCCATCAATCCGTCCTGCGCTGTGCCGGATTTTGAACAGCCGGAATTTAACTGTCACGCATGGGAGGAGATCCGTGTGCCGGCACACATCCAGATGGAGGGCTATGGTGTTCCGCAGTACGCCAATATCCAGTATCCGTGGGAGGGCTGGGAAAAATTGGAGCGCGGCGAGACACCGGAGGAATTTAATCCGGTCGCAAGCTATGTGAAGTATTTTACACTGCCGCAGGGCTGGCAGGATGACCGCGTGTACATATCCTTCCAAGGTGTAGAGAGTGCGTTCGCACTCTGGCTGAACGGTCACTATGTCGGCTACGCCGAGGACAGCTTTGATCCGTCTGAGTTTGATCTGACGGAGTACATACAGGAGGGCGAGAATAAGCTCGCCGTGCAGGTATTCAAATGGTGTGCCGGAAGCTGGTGTGAGGATCAGGACTTTTTCCGATTCTCCGGCATTTACCGCGATGTTTATCTGTACCGCGTGCCGCAGGCATCCATCGCTGATTTCAAGGTGGATACGCTCGTGGACGACAGCTATACCAAGGGTGCGCTGAATGTCACGGTCAAGGGCAGCGGAAAAGGCAGTGTGACTGCCGTATTGGAGGGCTTCGGTCTGAAATTGGAGCAGCAGGCAACGCTCGCTCCGGCAGCCGTATTGAGCTTTCCGGAGCAGAAGGTCGCACTCTGGAGCGCAGAGGAGCCGAATCTTTATACGCTGACACTGACGGTCGCAGATGCAGCCGGTGATGTGAAGCAGGTCATTGAGCAGAAGGTCGGCTTCCGGCGGTTTGAGATGATCGACCGCATCATGTGTCTGAACGGAAAACGCATCGTGTTCAAGGGCGCGAACCGTCACGAATTTTCGAGCACCGAGGGTCGTGCGATCGGCTACGAGGAGGCTCTGACCGATGTTGTGACCATGAAGCAGCACAATATCAATGCGATCCGTACCTGTCACTATCCCGATGGACGTGCACTCTATGAGCTGTGCGACGAATACGGCTTGTATATGATGGCAGAGACCAATATGGAAACTCACGGAACATGGGATGAGATCGCCCGCGGTGAGCTGGGCGACGAGGCAGCGATCCCCGGCGACCGGCCGGAGTGGGAGCCGCTCCTGATAGACCGTGTCCATGCAAACTATGAGCGTAATAAAAACCATCCGTCCGTGCTGATCTGGTCGCTCGGCAACGAGTCACACGGCGGCAGCGTCATTTATCATATGTCGCAGGAGTTCCACAAGCTGGATTCGTCCAGACTCGTGCATTATGAGGGGATTGCGCGCGACCGCCGCTACAACGATACGAGTGACATGGAGTCACAGATGTATACGAGTGTTGCAGGCGTGGAGGAATTTTTACAGAAGGATCGCAGCAAGCCGTTCGTGTTGTGTGAGTATACACACGCAATGGGTAATTCCTGCGGTGCGATGCATAAATACACGGATCTGACTGATCGTGAGCCGCTGTATCAGGGTGGCTTCATCTGGGATTACATTGACCAGACGCTCAGCAAAAAGGATCGCTACGGCAAGGTCTTTCAAGCGTATGGCGGAGACTTTGACGACCGTCCGTCCGACTATAATTTCAGCGGAAACGGTATCGTTTACGGCGGAGACCGCTCACCTTCACCGAAAATGCAGGAGGTGAAGTTCAACTATCAGAATATCTCCGTGGATGTACGCCCCGGAAAGATGGTTGTAAAGAATAAAAACCTTTTTGTCAATACGGATCGTTTTGACTGCGTGATCCGGCTGGAGCGCGACGGACATTTTGTTTGCGAGACCGTTATGACCTGTGCGGTTGAGCCGCAGAGCGAGGGTACGTTTGATATCCCGACTGAGCTTGGCAGAGACAGCGGCGAATACGTCATTACGGCATCCTTCGTCTTAAAGGAGGATACGCTGTGGGCAAAGCGCGGTCACGAGGTCGCATTCGGACAGGGTGTTTACTGGGTAGAAGGAGCAGAGGAAACGCACGAGGGAACGATGCGTGTGATCCGCAGCAACTACGACATCGGCGTGATCGGTGATGATTTCCGCGTGCTGTTCTCAAGACTGGAGGGCGGACTCGTTTCCTACCAGTATGGCGGCAAGGAATACATCAAGGCGATCCCGAGACCCAACTTCTGGCGTGCACCGACGGACAACGATATGGGAAATCTCATGGGCTACCGTTACGCACAGTGGAAGGCGGCAAGTAAGTATCTGACCTACAAGGGTCGAGACATCGAAGGAAACAGCGGCTTTGACGTAGAGCAGGGCGACGGCTGGGTGACCGTATCCTACCATTATGATCTGCCGACAACACCGCACGCAGCCTGTGATCTCAAGCATACCGTATTCCCCGACGGAACGGTGCGCACGACACTCACCTATGATCCGGTGGAGGGACTGACCGATATGCCGGAGTTTGGTGTGATGCTGAAAATAGATGCCGATTATGAGAATCTGGAGTGGTACGGAAACGGACCCGCAGAGACCTACGCAGACCGTAAGCACGGTGCAAAGCTCGGCATTTATAAAAATAAAGTGGCTGATAATATGGCAGCTTACCTCGTACCGCAGGAGTGCGGCAATAAGACCGAGGTGCGCTGGGCGAAGGTAACGGACAACCGCGGCAGAGGACTTATGTTCAGCGGCGACCGCATCAATTTCTCCGCTCTGCCGTATACGCCGCATGAGCTGGAAAATGCAATGCATCCTTACGAGCTGCCGCCGGTACATTATACGGTCATCCGCGCATCCGGCGGACAGATGGGAATTGCCGGAGACGACAGTTGGGGATCCATGACACATCCGGAGTATCTGCTCGATGTGAGCGAGCGGATGGAATTTACCTTTGATATGAAGGGAATTTAGTCCGGAAAACTTTACATTTGAACGTTCATAGAGTAAACTAAGGGCAGGTTCGCGTGATGCGGATCTGCCTTTTTGTGATGAGATCACGATATGATAGGAAAATAGGGAGGAAAAATAGATGTTATCAAAAAATATCCAGACAGCGATCAAGGGAAGCTCCGTGATCCGCGCAATGTTTAATGAGGGAAAGGAGCTTGCAGCAAAGATCGGTGCAGAGAATGTCTACGATTTTTCATTGGGAAATCCGGCGACACCGGCACCTGCCAGCGTCAATCAGGCAATCAAGGATACCGTTGATGAGCTGGATTCCATGGAGCTGCACGGCTACATGTCAAACGCAGGCTATCCCGATGTGCGCAAAGCCGTCGCAGACAACTTAAATGAGCGCTTCGGCACGTCGTTCGATACGCACAACATCATTATGACCGTCGGCGCGGCAGGCGGACTGAACATTGTCTTAAAGGCATTTTTAGACCCCGGCGACGAGGTGATCGCCTTTGCACCGTATTTCGGCGAGTACAAGGGCTACGCCGCGAATTTTGGCGGAAAGATCGTGGAGGTTGCACCGAATCTTGCGGATTTCCAGCCGGATCTCGTTGATTTTGAGCAGAAGATCACCGAAAAGACCAAGGCGGTCATCATCAATACCCCGAACAATCCGACCGGTGTTATTTACAGCGATGAGACCATGACAAAGCTCGGAGAGATCCTTACGAAAAAGGAGCAGGAATACGGACACGAGATCTATCTCATTTCGGATGAGCCGTACCGTGAGCTGGTATACGATGGAGCACCGGTGCGTTTTCTGACGAAATTCTATCACAATACGATCGTCGGCTATTCCTTTAGTAAATCCCTGTCGCTCCCCGGTGAGCGGATCGGCTATGTGGTCGTACCGGATGAGGTAACGGACGCGGCAGACGTACAGAGCGGTATTGAGATCGCCAACCGTCAGCTTGGCTTTGTCAATGCACCCTCACTGATCCAGAAGGCAGTCGCAAAGTGTCTGAATGAGCAGACCGACGTTGCATATTACGACAAAAACCGTGAGAAGCTCTACAGTGAGCTGACCCGTCTCGGCTTCACCTGCATCAAGCCGCAGGGTGCATTTTATCTCTGGGTAAAATCACCGGTCGCAGATGAGGAGCAGTTCGTGCAGGCAGCGAAAAAGCACAATATCTTATTCGTGAAAGGCTCTGCGTTCGCGTGCGGCGGCTATGTGCGCATCGCGTATTGTGTGTCATACGAAAAGATCTGCAGCTCCATTCCGGCGTTTGAAAAGCTCGCCGCTGACATGGGACTGCGTTAGGAGAAGCGGATCATGGGAAATTGGGAAAAAAATGTGCGCAGGGTAGAGCCGTATACCCCCGGTGAGCAGCCGGACGCGCCCGATATGATCAAGCTGAATACAAACGAAAATCCGTACCCGCCCGCACCTGCCGTGTATGAGACACTGCGTGCATTTGATGCCGGACGGCTGCGGCTATATCCGGATCCGAAGGCACAGGTGCTGGTGGACGCGCTCGCTGCGCGCTACCACGTACAGCCGTCGCAGGTATTCGTCGGTGTCGGCAGTGATGATGTGCTGGCAATGTGTTTTCTGACGTTTTTCAATTCAGAAAAGCCGATCCTTTTTCCGGACATTACCTACTCGTTTTATGATGTGTGGGCAGATGTATTCCGGATCCCGTATGAAACGTGTGCGCTGGACGAAAACCTGTGCATTAGAAAGAAAGATTATTACCGCGAAAACGGCGGTGTGATATTCCCGAACCCGAATGCGCCGACCGGTGTGCTCCTGCCGTTATCTGAGATCGAGGACATCATCGCGCATAATCCGGATGTCATATGCATCGTGGATGAAGCATATATTGATTTTGGCGGTGAGAGTGCACTGCCGCTCATTGAAAAATATGATAATCTGCTCGTCGTGCAGACGTTTTCCAAGTCACGCGCGATGGCAGGCGCACGGATCGGCTATGCGTTCGGAAACGAGCGTCTGATCCGCTATCTGAATGATGTGAAATATTCATTCAATTCCTACACGATGGATCAGGTGACGCTTGCGACCGGAGTGGCGGCGCTGTCGGATGAGGATTATTTTCAAGAAACGCTGTCAAAGATCATCGCGACGCGAGAGCGCGTGAAGCAGGAGCTTTGTGCACTTGGCTTTAGCGTGACGGATTCTAAGAGTAACTTCCTTTTTATCAGTCATCCGAAGGTGGCTGCGTCCGAGCTTTTTGCAGCGCTGCGTGCGAAAAATATCTATGTGCGCTATTTTAACAAGCCGCGCATAGACAATATGCTGCGCGTGAGCATCGGAACGGATGCAGAGATGGACGCGCTGCTCACATTTTTGAAGGAGTATTTATGCTGAAAAAGTATTTATGGGTATTTTTTATCTCTATGCTGCCGATCATCGAGCTGCGCGGCGCGATACCGGTCTCGCAGGGACTCGGACTGCCGGTCACGGCAAGCTATATCGTCAGCATCATCGGTAATGTGCTTCCGGTGCCGTTCATCTATCTGTTTGCCAGAAAGGTGCTCACATGGGGAGCGGATAAGCCGGTCATCGGCAGGTTTTTTGGCTGGTGTCTCACAAAGGGGGAACGCGGCGGACAGAAGCTGCAGGAAACGGCAGGGCGCGGACTTTTTGTTGCGCTGATGCTTTTTGTTGCGATCCCGCTGCCCGGTACCGGCGCGTGGACGGGAACGCTCGCCGCGAGCATCCTTGATATGGATTTCAAGTCCAGCGTGCTCGCCGTGATGCTCGGCGTGCTGATCGCAGGCGTGATCATGATGGCAGCGAGCTTCGGCGTGTTTGGCGTGCTGCTTGGCTGATCTGATGAGTGCAGTAGAAAAGATGTGCGTTTCGGCGCGCATCTTTTTTATATTCAAAAAAACTTTCAAAAAATTGAAGGCATTCGGATGAGCCGTGCGTTAGAATGAGTAACAGACAGAAAACATTCGGCAGAGGAGGTGTGGTGCATCGAAAGGGAAATGGACACAGAACAGTATTTTTCGTATCTTTTGAATACATACGAAAAGCTGGTATACAGCATCTGCTATCGCACCTGCGGCAATCCGTTCGATGCGCAGGATCTGACGCAGGAGACCTTTTTATCCGTATACCGGCATCTGGGAACGTTCGACCGCAGATATGAGCGGGCGTGGATCTGCCGGATCGCGGGCAACAAGGCGCTGGATTTTATCAAGAGCAAAAAGCGGGCGGAGGAGTGCCGCGAGGAGGATTTTTTCAGCGGCATTCAGGCTTCCGGCAGAGGACCGGAGGAGGAATGCATACAAAAGGAGGCAAAGGAGCTGGTATTAGCTGTCTGTGACCGGCTGAAAAGCCCCTATCGCGAGATCGCCTACGAGCATTATTATCTCGAAAAGCCGATGGCGCAGATCGCGCGTGAGAAGGATCTGAACAGAAAGACCGTGCAGACGCGTGTGTACCGCGCACGCGCGCAGATACGGAAAATGCTGGAAGGGAGAGACGGCTTATGATGATCGGACGTAAGGACATGCATCTGACGGATACTGATTTTATGGCATGGGAGCAGGGAAGCCTGTCTCCCGATGAAGCGGAATGGCTGCTCACACACACGACGCAGTGTCCGTACTGCGCGGACGCTTGGATGGTATTTATGGAACGGAACAGTGACTGTCTGATCCCGCCGCCGGCGTATCTGGCGGATGAGATCACGGAGCGTGTGCATCAGCCGGATGCTGTCGTTATGCAGAAGGTGTACACCGGATCGAAACGGATGCAGTTATTCTGTTATAGCTTAAAGGTCGGTGCGGCACTGGCGGCATCCATTTATATGCTGTTCGCACTGGACGGAAGGCTGGTCACTTATCTGACGCAGCTCTGGGGCAATATTCAGTTGTGATGGCGGATGCTGCACATGCATACAGATATTAAGGATTTAAGAAATCAAGAAATCAAGATAAGTAAGAAAACAGATGGGAGGATATTGATATGACAAGAAAGGGAAATCTGATCTGGAGATTCATTTTTTCGCTGATGCCCGGCGCGGGAGAAATGTATATGGGCTTTATGAAGCGCGGGGTCAGCACGATGCTGTTGTTTCTTGGGATATTCGGTGCCGGTGTGGTGGCAGACATAAAGGAAGGACTGGTGCTGCTTCCGGTCGTATGGTTTTACAGCTTTTTTACGGTGATGAACCTCGCGGATCTGCCGGATGAGGAGTTTTATCAGCAGGACGATCATTATATCCTGCTGAATGCAGAGCAGCTCCCGCACATTGACCGTCTGGAGCGTGGAAAGGTGAGATTTTTCGCGGCGGCACTCATTGTAGTCGGTGCATTCGCGGCGCTCAGCAGCTTCTGGCGCATGATCTGGATGATGTTTCCGGCGCTGTGGGATA
>CAZERX010000062.1:0-10398 GCA_964515045.1 uncultured Eubacterium sp. | reverse complement strand
TGTGAAGCAGAACACCTTCACAGAGTTTACCGTAACAATGTCAAAGGCTCTGGAGACCGTAGCCGCTGCTGATTTCAGCATGGTTCGCGACAGTGATAATCAGGTGATCACCGTTAAGAGCGCGACTCTGGATGCAACTGACAAGACTCAGGTAAAGTTAGTTGTCTACACATCTTTAACCGATGCAAAAACCTACACTGTAACCTACACCGCATCTGACGAAGCTAAGACCCAGTCTTCTGCTCAGGTGACCGTAACTGACGGTACTGTCGCTGATGTAGCGATCACTCCGTTAGAGATCACTGCAAATCAGGCTACCCTGATCGAGTACCAGACTCTGGATGCAAACGGCGTTGTCGTTTCACAGAAGGGTGCTTCCAAGGCTGAGAGCAAGGTCGATGTATCATGGGATTCCCTGCTCGGAACCATGGACGATGCGACTTCCAAGTACATCCTCTACAATGAGGGCGATACCGCGAAGTTCACCGTTACCTACCACACCTACAAGTACGACACCACAACCGGTGCTGAGCTTGGCGTGATCACAAAGGACTTCACCGTAACAGCCGTTAAGGATGCGTCTGTTGTATCACAGTTCGTATACACTGCTGCTACTAGCAAGCCGTTTGACTGGTCAAAGGTAACACCCAAGCAGACCATCGCATTAAGCGATGAAGGTGCTTCACAGCGTACCGCATGGTTCCTGATCAAGGATTCCAAGGGCAACAACGTAACCGCTACCTGCGGCTACACCGTAGAGTCCAGCGATAACAGCATCGTTGTAGCTGACGGTGATGTAAAGGACGGTGCTGCACTGACACCCGTAAACAAGGGATCTGCATATCTGATGATCAAGGATGGCGACGGCAAGGTCGTAAATACGATGCCGATTACCGTTGGAGACAAGCGTACCGTTTCCGTATTCACGCTGTCCAGCCAGTCTGTAAAGATCGTGTCAAACGCGTCAATCGCCAGCAAGCCTGAAGCCTGCGCATTCGTAGATGTAACCGCAAAGGATCAGTATGGTGATGATATTAACGTTACACTTGAGTCAGAGAAAAAGGAAGGCAAGGATGTCGCTCAGCTCTCTATCACCGGAAAAACCATCTCCGTTGCAGGCGAAAGCACACCCGCTGTTGGCACTGAGAAATTCCTCGTTAAAGGAACAGATGATCTTGGCAAGTCCAAGTCTATCTTACTGACAGTTAATACTGTAGATCCCACAGGCGCATCTACTTATTCTGTTGTATTCCTTGATAACAACAAGGTTGTATCCTCAGTAGATACCACCATCTCTGAGACAGCCAGCAGCGCACCTGCCGATCAGACATTAAATGTCGTTATCGTAGAGAAAAAAGCAGGCGTTGTGATCGGAAAGGTTTCATCTGCTGACGTGAAGTCATTAAAGGTTGTTAAGGTTGGAGATAAGACCATCGCCGAGGCTACAGCTACAAAGACTGTAACCAGCTCCGCGATCGATGACACTGCAATCGCAGGTGTTACCGGAACCGGAATTTCCGGCGATGTTCTGAATATCACCGCGCGTAAAACAACCAGCGGAAATGCTGAGAAGTTCCTCGGTGTTGGCACTTATACCGTATCCTACGAGATCGAAACAACCGTCAGCGGCGCTACCAAGACAAACAAGGCTGTTGCATCCTTCACAGTAAAGGATACTCAGACCGCTGTTACCGCTAAGGTAAAAGAGACCGCCTGCGGCGATACAAACTCACTCCGCACCGTATTTGGCGATGAGAACTTTGTAGAGTTCTACTATGGCAATGAAAAAGTGACCGCAACTTACCAGTCAGCAGATTCTAAGGTAAATACAAACGGTAAGAATGTTTATGTAAAGAGCGTAACCGTTCAGGTTCCGGTTGCTAATACAGGCAACACTATGACCGTTGTTGTACCGGTTAATAAAACCTTTACATCTAACAACGCATGGAGCTAATCCCTGCCATTTACAATCAAAAATAGCAACACCAAAAACTGCCATCGGTACCTGACCGATGGCAGTTTTCATACACCTAACACATCATAATTTACGAAAGGACATCTATCATGGGAACTCACACACGCAGACGCGCCTGCGTCACCTATCTGCTCCTGCTCGCACTTTTTCTGACACTGACTCCGGTTCATGCGCAGGCAGCGTCCAAGCTGACCTGCAACCTAAAAGAGAACCAGATCTTTTATCTGCTCCCCGGCACGGATCGGCTCGATTACAAGGTCACGGTAAAGGGTGATGCAGTCGGTGACATGACCTGCTCATCCAGCAATCTCTCCGTTGCGAACATCGACAACATGGGAAATCTGTCCATCAACGATGCCGGTTCGACAAAGATCACGATCACCGTCGGCAGTAAAAAGCTCACGCGCACGATCCAAGTGCTCCGCAGAAGTGACTGGACGCGCGCACTTTCCATCAAAAACCGCACCAAGCTCTCCGTCAAGAACAACGTCTGCACCATTAAGATCAAAAACGAAATGGATTTCCCGCTGAAAACCGTTCTGCACTACGACACCATCGCAGACAGCGGCAGCACGATCCTAACAGACCAGAAAACACAGGACATTTATCTGCCCGCAGGCGGCTCGCTAAGCTATAAATTCATGGTTTCTGACGGTATCACGGTGATCCGTGTGACAAACGCGGATTTTGTCTATCAGCAGTACGGCTTAAAATCCATCAATGCAAAAAAAGTGACCGTCAAGGAATCAACCGCAAAAAAGGATTCCAAGACCAAGATCCTCACGGAAAGTATCTCCAACAAAAATAAAAACGGCATCATCCTGCCGTATCATCTGTATCTGTATGACAAAAACAATAAACTGATCAGCGTGGAATACCGCGCCATAAAGCTCGCAGGAAAACAAAAGGACACGCTAAGCTACACCTACACGACCAAGGATAAATTTCAGGAGTCCTACGTCGCGAAGGTAAAATACAAGTTTGAAACACCGCTTCCGTTTTTCTGATTTTTACATAAAAATCTCCCTATGTATTAGACACTGTGTTCAATACATAGGGAGTCTTATTTTCTGCGGCTTTGGACGTGTTTTGACACGTCCTATTTTTTTGTCATTTACAAACCCCGCCAAAACATCCAGTTTACTTTTTCATAGATTTCCGCTATACTGTTCCATAATTATCCTACCCAGAACATCCACGGGTAAACACGACATCTGAAATAACGTAGTGAGGTCGTGTGCCGCAGACACATGTACGCACACGACCCAGAGCCGTATCTAAATACTCTGCAATCTATGTATTGAACACTCCGTTACTAAAGATAATGTGATGTTTATAAAGCCTGCAGCGCGACCTGTTCCAGCACCTCTTTTTCATATGTAACGACTGCTTCTGCTTCCGCCTGTCTGATCTGTTCCCTTGCAAAAGCCTCCTGCAGCTCGTTTTTAAGCGTACCCTTTATCTCCGAAAAATCGGTCGCGACATGTTCTGCCCGTGTCAGACACCGCATCACCATGATATTTTTCCCTATGGAAAACGGTACGCACACCTCTCCTTCCTGCATCTGTTCTGCCGTAAGCCAGCGCAGACGGTAGCCGCCGCTTTTTCCCTCCGCTGTATTTTGTGTGGACATTTCCAGTTCATAAAAACTGATATCCGGATACTGCTCCTGTAAATGCTCCGGATCCGTGCAATCCTTCATACTTTCTGCTGCCTGCTCTGCCAGCTCCATCCCAAGCGCTGCATCCATTTCTCCAATGAGCATATTCACACACACATCATTCATGTAAGTATCTAACTGCTCCTCATAGCTCACCCGCAATTCGTTTTCAGAAACTGTTTTTTGGCGCTTGAAGCATTCTGTCAGCTCCGCTTCCATCACCGTATACACGTAGGTATCATAAGTATCCGTCTCCTGATATACACCGTACTCCTTTGCGAGCGCTACAACAGTTTTTTTATGAATGAGATCCTCCTTTGCAAGCTGCATGAGCTGTTCGATCGGCAGCCTTCCATCAATTTCTGTCGTCCAGAACTGCTCCTGATTGACTGCATCCGTCGGATATTGTCTTTTGACCTCGGACACATACCTGCGAACGGTCGTCTCATATTCTGACCGCGCAACTTCCTGTCCGTCCACCTCCATCACGACATCCGCTGCCCCTGTATGTGCAGCACCACAGCCGGTAAATGCCACAGCACTGCTGACAAGCAGGAACAGACAAAACAACTGTCGGAGTCCTTTATTTAATCTTTCCACTGACCTTTACCTTACTCCATGCGCTGTAAACCTTCTTTGACACACCATCCGCCGTTACGAGCTTATACGAACGGATCCGCACATAATACTTTTTTCCTTTTTTCAGCTTTTTAATGGTCACAGTCGTCTTTTCAGATCCCTTTACCGTCGTTTTCTTTACACCCTTCTGAAAACTCTTATTTTGTGCGCACTGTACCTCATAGCCATCCGCATTACTGTCCATTTTCCAGCGGATCACCAGCTTTTGTTTTCCGGCTTTCACACTCTGCGCTGTGGGCTTTGACGGCTTTTTCTGTTCTGCCGACTCATCCGGTGTTTCCTTCTGATCCGTTTGATCCGATTCCTCCGGTGTTTTAGGCGGCTTCGTTGTATCCGGTGCCGCCGATGCAGCACCTCCCGAATAGCCTCCCGAATAGGAACCGCTCTGTTTTCCGATACGCAGCGCACTGCGCGCGGCTTTTACGGCTGCCAATGCAGCATCCGCTTCTGCCTGTGTTGCCGCATCGTTTTCTAAGACCAGCTTTGCCTCCGCCAATGCTTTTTGAAGTGCATTCCACGTATCGGTCGTATAATTTCCCTGCGTTTCCTTGCTGTAAATATCATACAACTGCTTTAATACGAGCACATTCGCTTTTTTAGTCAGCTTCGCATATGCCTCCTGCAGGTCGGCTGCGGCGGCATCGATATCTGCCTGTTCTGCCATTGCATCTACATACCGCGCCTTCGCCGTGCTGAGCGCTTTTTCATAAGCCTTCCATGTCGCTGTAGAATAATAGCCCATGCTCTTTTCCGGAGTCAAACGGATCGCTGCTTCCAGCGCCGTTTTATCCAGACTGTTCGACACACTGACCTTCGCCGGATATAAGATCACGTCATCGAGATATGCGGTCGCAATATCACTGCTCAGCGCGATGCTGATCTTATTATAACCGGCTGTCGTAAAGGACATCACAGCCTTTTTCCAACCGTTTGCATCGGTCTCGGCATCTGCTGACAGCTTCATTTCGTTCAGCTTGAGATCCTTCTTATCGCTGGTTATACTGTTATGATGCTTTGCCTCCAGACCGACCTTCGTCACATCCGATGCTCCTGCATAGATCCATGCTTCAAAAACATATGATGTGTTCGCTTCCACCGGTATGTTCGACAATTCGCTAAAACCTGTCGTTCCCTCCGTACTCTGTGTGACCTTCAGACTCTGCGCTCCGGTCCTTGCGCATTCACCTGTTACGGCTGCCGTGCTCTGCCACTGTCCCCAGTCACATTCCGACGTTTCAAATCCGGAATTATCTTTTCCATTTTCCGCATTGTAACCTGCCAGCACATCATCTGCCTGTGTACCGGCACGGTACGCATCTGTTCTGACCAGTGCTGCAATGGCAGCTTCTAAGCGTGCGGCTGCCGCATCGATCGCGGTCTGCTCAGAAAAAGCACGGTCTATGACAGCCTGTGCTGCTGTCACCGCCCGCTGCAGATCTGCCCATGATCCAGCAGTAAAATCGGCTTCTGTGTAGGAGGCTGCCATACGAAGGAGCGTTTCCACATAGGTTTTATCCGTAGTAACCTCCGGAATCGTAACTTCTCCCTGATATTCATATGCGCCGATATCCACATATTCCGTTCCTGCATTTCCGGTCGCATACGGAACTGCATTGCCTGCATAATCCTTATTTTCCAAGGTGATCTGTGTCGGTACAAGCTCATCCTGCACTGCCGCAAAGGATTCCTCCGGCACAGCCATAAAGCTGCGTCCTCTGTTGACCGCCGGTGAATCTGACTGTAAATGAAAACCATCTGCTTTTCCTAAGACGACACTGCCATCCGAAAACGTACCGGTCGTATGATCCGTTACATCCAAGAATTTCGGATCGGCTACGACTGCGTTCACATCCTCATCCGTCGGATAGACATTTTTCACGCTTCCCCATACAAGGTTGCTGTCATAACGGATACCGTCATTGTTGACAAACGTATCACTGTCGCCGCAGAAAATGTTATTATAGATTTCCGTTCCGCTCGTCGGCGGTGTTCCCCAGCTCGCCTGCTCAACAGCATTTACCTTATAACCGGTATCCCAATACATCGTATTGTTATAAAACTGATTTCCGATGCTTCCGTACTCACCCACACGGATGATCCGTCCGCCGTCAAACAATCCGTCATTGACGCTGATATTGTAGCGGACAACTGCATTTACGGTATAATAAGGTCCCGGACACGCCATCCAGAAGCCGCCTTTATTATCGTGACTGTAATTATACTGATACATCACGTTCTGGTTGCCGTAATCACAGTCAAACGCCATTCCATCCTGCGTACTCTCGGTATAGGCAGCCTCGTTGTACTGCATGGTCACGTTGTTGCAGTCCCACATCCAGATAGCGGCATGTGCCGGATTTCTGGAGTAGTTCCATTCCTCGCTGGCACTTTTTGTGACCAGATTGTACTCTGCCGTACCGCCGTCTGCATTGATCAACACGATACCGTCTCCTGCGACATTATGAACATAATTCTGCGCCACATACACGTTCGGCCAGCCGACCCACTCCTGACTTCCCGCCTGCTGGCTGTCTGCCCCGCCGACCAACGTGCGTGCCGCCCAGCAGCTTTCCATATAGATCGCTTCGTGGCAGACCTTTTCGACCCGATTGCCAAGGATCTTTAGGTCTGTATAATATGATCTTGTTTTTCCTCCGGTGACGAGCACCATAATTCCGCCGGAGCCTTTTTTATCTCCCTCTTTGCCATTCTGTGACATGTATCCGTTGACATCATGCACATAGTTATTTTGGATCACGACACCCTTACATTCTCCGGCATCATGATTTTCAACAAGGATGCCTGTCAGCATGGACTTACTCTGATCGTAGATCACACCCTCTGACGCGTTCCGTTCACCCATCAGATCACTCGCATCCCATTCCCAGTTCGTCACCTCCAGATCCTCGATCGTGATATATTCTGAGTTCTGCACATGCACGACCGCAACATCCTCTTTTTTCAGACCATTCAAAGTCTCGTTATCATTCCACGGATTTCCATTTCCGTTAATGATCGGATCTGCACCCGTACCGTATTTTCCGAGAATGACCGGCGCTCCCGCAGTTCCTTTCGCGTTTTTGATCAGCAGCTTTTCGTTGTTCCATGTACATCCTGCCTTTAAGCGCACGGCATCGCCTGCCGTCAGCTCCAGCGCAGCGACATTCGTAAAGGTTTTCCATGCCTTACCTGCTGACTTACCGTCGTTTGCATCGTTACCGTTTCGTGCGTCAATATAATAGGTCGTTCCAACGGTTTCTCCTGCTATAGCGACAGACGGAGCCACGATCCCACTTCCGAGACTTCCTGCCGCCAGTACTGCCGCCAAAGCAACGGAAAACAATGCTTTCCAACTCTTTTTCATGATTTCCTCCTTACCTGATCTTATCCGTTTTCTTCACGGTACTCCATGCGCCATACACCTTTTGCTTTTTGCCGTTTACCTTTTCGATCTTATAGGCACGCACGCGGACGTAATACTGTTTTCCCTTTTTCAGCTTCTTTACGGTTATCGTCGTTTTCTTTGTTGTTGCCTTTTTTACACCGGATCTGAAGCCTTTCTTTAAGGAATACTGTATCTCATAACCATCTGCCCCTGCGATCTCCTTCCATGTGACCACGAGCTTTTTGCCGCCATCTGCCTTCATTGACTGAAATGACGTTTTTTTCACCGTCTGTGTCGGTTTTTCTTTTTCCGGCTCGTCCTTTTTATCATCCTTTTTGTCATCCTTTGCGTCATCCTTGGAGGATGCATCCGAGCCGGAGGGATTTCCCTGCGACGGTGCATAACTGCTTCCGCCCGATGACTGACCGGAGCCTGAACCTGAACCGGAGCCTGCGCCTGCCTCCGTTTTTAACTCCAACTGCGCTTTCGCCTCCGCCAGTGCCGCGAGGATATCCTCTGCCTCATATTTTTCAGGAGCTGTCTGCAAAAGCAGTGCCTTTGCCTGCTCCAGAATGTTCTCATAGACCGCCCACGAAGCTGCCGTATAGGCATCCTTTTTGTCTGCACTGACCGTGTATGCTGCGATACCTTCCTCAAGATATTCCTTCACGGTCTGCTTCCGGTCAAGCTGCAATACCGCGATCCAGCTCAGTACCGGATCTGCCGTTCCGCCTGCTTTGCTGATGCTCACGGTCACGGTCGCTGCTTCCTCCAGTGTGAAGGTCAGATCCTTCTGTAATGACATATCCGTTGCTGCCAGTGTAAAGCTCTCATTTGCCAGCGTTTTTTCCGACGTTTTGACCGTAAATGCCGTTGTCCGCGCAGTTGACCACCATTCCTGCCAGCCTGCCGCTACCGTATAGGTACCTGCCTCTAGATCAAATGCATAATCTATGGACTTACCGCCATACGCCCACCAGCCGTGCGACCAGATATCATTTCCGGCGCTCTTTTGTCCGATATCCGTACCGTATGTGCCAGTATATCCCGCATGTGTCGTTTCCGTATATGGCTGATCCGCCGCGGTATTCCGAAGTCTGCTTACAAGGATCTCCTTTGCAGTCGTCATGTAAGCTGCTTCGTCACTCTCATATTCCGCCGCCGCATCAAAGAAATAGATCATCCTGTCATCCACGACACGGATGGTGCGTGTGATGGAACGACCGTTTGCAAGCCGTCCGGTCACGGTAACTTCTCCCAGCACCGTCTCTGTTTCCGGCACACCGCTCCACGTTACGGCAAGCGTTTTCGGCACGGTCTCTCCGGCTTCGAGGATCGAAACCTCAGACGGCAGGGCATCCACGAGCTTCGCCTTAGATGTCACGACTGACGGTATCTCTGTCTGCAGCGTAAACGGACGCATCTGATCCAACAGCTCCAGCGACCAGTCTGTATACGGTCTCAGAACGATCTCCTCCTCCGAGGTAAATTCGATCGGAAGCCATACATATCTGGAATCCCTCAGCTTCTGCCCTTTGTCCGGATTCCGCCAGCGGTCTCCCATATAGATAAATTTACCGTTTTCCGGATCTACCGGTATCACACAGGTGCTCTGCGTGTCAAACGTTGTAGCGGATCCGTTCCCGACACACGGATCTCCCACCATCGTCCACGGTCCGAGCGGATCATCTGCAACTGCATACTTCGCCTGATTCGGTACCCAGCCGCTGCAGCCGGAATTGATGAGGAAATATTTATCCTTGTACCGGAACATCGCCGGAGCTTCCCTTGATGCACCGATAAAGTTTCTGGTAAAGTATTCGTTTTTCGTTTCGTCATTGATCGCCGGCTCTTTCAAACCGGTATATGTATCATTCAGTTGTGCGATATACGTCGTCTGATTGCCGTCTGAGGAATAGATCACATATGCGGTTCCGTCGTTATCCTTAAAAAGATTCATGTCCCGCACATGACCACCCTCCGCGTTATCGAAGCCGTGATCTGCATGTTCATCATAATTCAATAAATAACTTCCCAACAGCCGGAACGGTCCGAACGGGCTGTCGGATACGGCTACACCTGCTTTTGCCTTTGCATAATTGCCGGAGCCGCTGCTATTCGGTAACTGACCGTCTGCATGAAACCAGATGACATATTTTTTCGTCGTATCATTATAAAGCATCTTCGGACGCTAGATCACGCAGCCGCTGGAGGAATCCGCCGGTGCCCAGATGTCTCCATAGACTGCAAACAGCTCCGCATAATTGCTGCTCTCTGTAGTGACACCCGATGAGCCGTAAAGCGACGTAAAATACGGATCCGTCGTAAAGGTCTCCCAACTGTCTACGGTTTTTAAGATATTTCCCATATCCTTCCAGTTATACAGATCCTTGGAGATATAGCCCTTGATACCGGGGCAGGGTCGATAATCATAGGTCTTATCCTCACCGACCCAGTACCAGAACTCATGCTCATCATCATCGATCACGTTGTTTCCATTATAATCATAATCCCACGTGATCCGCTGCACCTGTCCGCCATGTGCCTGTATCACCTTTCCCTGATCGTCATACCAGATAGCACCATCCGTACCGGTAAAGCACGTATAGTCAGCGGCATCCTCCGCTCCATAAATCTTGATCTCAGCAAGATTGCAGTTATACTCATGCTCATCCGTAGACGCAGGAACTGCGTAGGTGAGATAACGATATACATTCTTTTTTGACAGGAAGCTGTCGG
>CAZERX010000061.1:0-10612 GCA_964515045.1 uncultured Eubacterium sp. | reverse complement strand
AGAGCAGCTTGCAGACCGGCTCGTACCGCTGACTTTGGCGGGAACGGCGGCAGCATGGCTTCTGACGCGGAATGTGACAAAGGCATTGTCCGTGCTGATGGTTGATTTTTCCTGCGCGCTCAAGCTCGCAATGCCGATCGCCGTGCTTTCTGCGATCCGACAGGCGGGCAGTGAGGGCATCACCGTAAAGGGCGGAAAATATTTAGAAGCGGTCGCTGAGGCAGAAACGATCGTATTTGACAAGACCGGAACACTGACGAAGGCACAGCCGACGGTAAAGGAGGTCGTGCCGTTCTGTGAGATGTCCGCGCAGGAGCTTCTGCGCATGGCGGCGTGTCTGGAGGAGCATTTTCCGCATTCGATGGCGAAGGCAGTCGTATTGGCAGCGCAGCAGGCAGGGCTGGATCATGAGGAAATGCATTCTAAGGTAGAATATATCGTGGCGCACGGGATCTCATCCGCGATCGGACAACAGCATATCGTGATCGGAAGTGCTCATTTTGTGTTTGATGATGAGCAGTGCACGGTCAAACCGGAATTTAAGGAACGTTTTGAAGCGCTGCCGGAGGAATATTCGCATCTTTATCTGGCGATCGACGGTGTGTTGGCAGCAGTCATCTGTATCGAGGATCCGCTGCGGTCAGAGAGCCGGACAGTGATCCGGAAGCTGCGTGAATCAGGCTTTGAAAAGCTCGTCATGATGACCGGTGACAGTGAACGCACGGCGGCGGCAGTCGCGGCGCATGTCGGTGTGGACGAATATTATGCAGAGGTTCTGCCAGAGGACAAGGCAGGCTTTGTAGAGCGCGAAAAGGCATCCGGAAAGCGTGTGCTTATGATCGGAGACGGTGTCAATGATTCGCTGGCGCTGTCTGCGGCGGATGCGGGCATCGCCATCAGTGACGGTGCGGAGCTGGCGCGTGAGATCGCAGACATTACGATCGCTGCCGATGACCTCTATGAGATCGTGCGGCTCCGGCAGCTTTCTGAGGCGCTCATGCGAAGGATCCATACGAATTACCGGAAGATCGTCGGCATCAATGCGGCACTGATCCTCGCAGGAGTCAGCGGGATCCTGCCGCCGACCGTATCAGCAATGCTGCATAACGCATCAACGCTGCTCATCAGTCTGGACAGCATGAAGGAGCTTCACTGACCGGACAGCGGCTGTTTTTGAGAAACGCTATCAGTTGGCAGGCTTGCGTTTTCAAGATTCCTATGGTATCCTTTATTTGTGGTTAGATAAAACTAACTAGCGAGTGAGAAAGAAATAATGATGAGAAAAGGAGAACTAGGATAATGGATAAGATCAACGTGATCTACTGGTCGCAGTCAGGAAATACGCAGGCGATGGCAGAAGCGGTCGCAAAGGGCATCACGGATGCCGGAAAAGAGGCGGTACTCGTTCGTGCGGAGGATGCGTCCGCAGCAGATATCGCAGATGCAGCCTGCTATGCGATGGGCTGTCCTGCGATGGGCGCAGAGGTGCTGGAGGAAAGTGTGATGGAGCCGTTTGTCTGTGAGGCAGAGGCGGTGTCCGAAGGAAAGCAGGTGGCGCTGTTTGGCTCTTATGGTTGGGGAGACGGTACATGGATGCGTGACTGGGTGGATCGCATGAACGGATGCGGTGCAACGGTCTTAAACGGCGAGGGACTGATCTGTCAGGAAACGCCCGATGAGGCGGCGCTGGCAGAATGTGAAGCACTCGGAAAACAGCTCGCTGCGATTTAAGGAGGTCTGCCATGCACAAGGAGCGTCTGGAGAACAGTCTGATCCGGCACTGTGCACCGACACTTGCGGGCATCAAGCGTGCAGGACTGTTCAGTTATTTTTTTGAGGATGCAGAAAGTGCATCCGCAGAGCTGGCTGCCGTGAACCGGCTTTTGAACGCGCGCGGTGTTTTTGTCGAAGCATTGGTCTGGCGTGAGACCTCCGTGCTCGTGTATGCATACCGGTATTCGCAGCTTCGGGAAGCGCTTGCACGGACAGAGGTTCGGGAGCTGCTCGCGCCTTATGGTTATCCGACACCGGATACGGATGCGTGCATCGCACACCTGCGGACGCGTGTGGGCTGCAGTGACTGTTTTCCGCATGAGATCGGTGTTTTTCTGGGCTATCCGATCGAGGATGTCAGAGGCTTTATCTTACATGGCGGCAAGGATTGTAAAAGCTGCGGCTTGTGGAAGGTGTACTGTGATCCGGCAGCCGCAGAAAAACAGTTTGATAAGATCAACAAATGCTCCAGAGTATACCGGCAGGTGTTCTCGGAGGGGCGGAGTCTGGTGCAGTTGACGGTCTGCGCATAGATCTCCGACAGGGTCTTATGGGAGAAGTGTAAAAGAATTTAAGAAAAAGGAATGCGGTCTCACTGGGCAGGGACTGCATTTCTTTTTATTTCACAGGAAAGACGGCGTTACATTTATGCACGACATCAGTCTGCTTTCTTTGCCCCTTGACTTTATCTCAAAAAAAAGTATGATAGAATTGTTATTTTAAGATGGATGTTGCAGAATACATATTTTATTAAAAAGAACTCCTTTTGGGTAATGGCCGGAATACCATCCAAAAGGATTACAGCAATGATCATACTGCTGAGAAAGGGAGACGAATCAGATGAAGCTGATGAAACGTATTCTTGTTATTCTGCTGTGCATAGCAGTGTTGCTGATCGCTTTCTTTATGGTTGGCAGATATGGTTGGAAACTGGGAGGTTTTCGCGCTTGCGAAAGTGCCGGAATTGAGGAAGTGACGGTTGTAGAAAATCAAGTTCGGATCTGTGGTTTTAATCCCAGCTCGTTCCCGGCGGGTTTTCTGGGATACCACGCAGAACAGGTTGGAGACACACTTTATGTAGGCTTCAAATTCAGTGGCGTTTTCGGCATTTTTGAAACGGGTGATTTTGATATTTCGATTCCTACAGAAGGCGTTGTTACCCGAGTGGTATTCAAAAGTGGAGAAGATATATATAGGATCTGGACGAAGGAGGAATAGAAAGAAGCCGAGCGGCAGTACCGGTTTGATATTCGCCAACAAAAACGTAAAGAAAAACACAAAGGACAAGCGGAAAAATGATCACAGACAATGAATTACTGAAAAACATGGATCAAATACATACAACAGAATTAGGAGCGGTGCGCATCAAAAGAAATCTGTCCTTGGACATCAGTACAGAGGATGTGGTTGACTGGTGCAAAGCGAAGCTTCGCTCTGCCGATGCCACGATCACAAGAAAAGGAAAAAACTGGTATGTGACGGTCGATCATTGTATCATAACGGTAAATGCGTATAGTTACACGATCATTACGGCACATAAGGAAAAGAAAACAACGGATGGAGCTTTTGAGTAAAAACAAGAGCTTCATTTTTATATGACAAAACTTTATGTTTTTTGTATTGTCCGCGTAAATCCAAATTGCTATAATGAGATTGAGTTTATATAAAATCAGTTGACTGGAAAAAATACGTGCATTCAGAAAATTTAGACAAATGGTATGGTTGGAGGAAGCATGAAAAAGAAAAAACAGGAAATCAGTATTGTACGATCCTCGGCGGCGGAATATTTGACGTTTATTACTGCCACGGGGGAGAGTGATGTCAATGCCATTTATTGTGATGAGAATGTATGGTTGACACAAAAAATGATGGGCATTCTGTATAATGTGGAAACCCACACCATTAACTATCATTTGAAAAAATTGTTTTTGGATGGGGAGATTGATGAAAATACAGTTATTCGAAAATATCGAATAACTGCTGCTGATGGAAAAAACTATAATACGAATCATTATAATTTGAACGCAATCATTGCGGTTGGAAATAAAGTAGATTCTCCTCGTGCGGTACAGTTTCGCAAATGGGCAAATCAAATTATTGAGGAATTTACCGTAAAAGGTTTTGCAATGGATGATGAAAGACTGAAAAATGGAGGTACGGTTCTGACAAAAGATTACTTTAGGGAACAGTTAGAACGAATCCGTGAAATCCGTCTTTCAGAACGACGATTTTATCAGAAAATAACAGATATTTATGCAACTAGCATCGATTATGATTCTCAAGCAGAGACGACAAGAAAATTTTTTGCAAGGGTGCAGAACCAGCTTCACTGGGCGATTCACGGAGAAACAGCGGTAGAAACCATTTATCGTCGTGCAGATAGCACGAAGGACAACATGGGTCTGACAACATGGAAAGATGCCCCTAATGGGAAAATTCAACGCTTTGATGTTGTAGTTGCCAAAAACTATCTGACAAAGGATGAGCTTTCTGCTATGGCACGAATTGTCAACGCTTATTTGGATCTGGCTGAGTTGAGAGCTGAAGAAGAAGTGCCTATGACAATGGAGGACTGGGCAGAGCAGTTTGAAGGTGTTTTGCGTCTGAGCAGAAAAGAAATTTTAACGGATGCAGGAACGATTTCAGCAAAAATTGCACAGCAGTATGCATTGAGCGAATTTGAAAAATATCGTGTTCGTCAGGATAGGCTTTACAAAAGTGATTTTGACAAGCTGTTGCTGGAAACGGATGATGTGTAGGGGATGTCGGCGGATAAATTGACAACCACAGCGATTGATCCTAAAGAATGATTCGCCGTATGACTCCAAGTGGGTTAGGAAAAAAATACAATGCGAATTGGTTAATATACAAAAAGATAGAGTACAATGCAGGAAAAAACATTTGACGCACAGCGCACCAGAAATTTTTTTGAAGGCTTGCTGCTGCAGGGATTTTGCCAGACCGAATCAGTGGCAGAACAGATCATGAAAAAAGGTGGTATTTGGAAAGAATGCCGAACGGCAAAATAATTTGGTATGGAATGATTATTTAGCCGAACGGCATAAAAATATGCACACATGGAAAAATGCTCACAGACAATGAATTGCTGAAAAACATGGATCAAAATAGAACTTGACATCTAACAAGAGTTAGAATATACTAACATCAAGAAAAGAGGTTAGTATCATGGACAAGAAAGAAATGACAACGCAGCGCGAGAATATATTGAAAATGCTGCGGGCGCGGGGCTTTCGCATTACAAAGCAGCGTCAGCTCCTGCTCGATATTATTTTGCAGGAGGATTGCGCGTGCAGCAAGGAGATCTATTATAAGGCGGCAGCCATAGATGCGGGGATCGGTGCGGCAACCGTGTACCGGATGATCAATCTGCTGGAGGAGATCGGTGCGATCGACCGAAAAAATATGTATCGGATCGATTGCAGCGGGCAGTGCGACGACTGCCACGGACTGGCGGGTGAACCAACGTGCGGAGCAGAACAGGCCGCAGAGGAGCTGAATTACCACGAGATCATTGAGTGTATCACGTGCGCATTGGATGCCAAGGATCCGTACACGGCAGGGCACTCCAAGCGTGTCAGTGACATGGCGTACCGCGTCTGCCGTCTGCTCGGACTTAGCGAAGCAGACACGGAAAAGATACACATTGCGGCGCATCTGCATGACATCGGAAAGATCGGTGTTCCGGATGCGGTATTGAATAAGTCGGGCAGGCTGACGGAGCAGGAATTTGAGTATATCCGCAGACATCCTGCGATCGGCGCTGAGATACTCGGAAAATCGAGAAAGCTCAGTGAGCTGTCGGACATTGTGCTCATGCACCATGAGCGTTTTGACGGCAAAGGCTACCCGACCGGTACGGCGGGTGCGGATATCCCGCTCGGCGCGCGCATCATCGCAATCTGTGATTCGATCGACGCGATGACCTCCGACCGCTGTTACCGCAGCTCGTATGACGATACATACTGCTATGGGGAGATCAAAAAAAACCTTGGCACGATGTATGATCCCGTGATCGGCAGGTATGTGCTGGAGCACTGGGAGGAAGTGACCGGAAATACGGTACTGCATCCGCAGGAGCTTCGCAGCATCTCCTGACGGATGAAAAAAGATGAAAATGAGCCTCGCGCCATAAGACCCTAGAAGGATCGTGGCGCGATTTTTCATATCATGATTTCACGGGAAAGACACACTTTTGTTTGGCGCATGAGTTGCATCCTGCCGTGATTTGTGCTATGGTGTATCAGATGGAGTTAATGCAAAAAAGAAGAGGAAATGCTATGGACGAAAAAAAGAATGTCACCGTATATATGGTGGACAGCGAAAATGTAAATGATGTCTGGATCCTGCTGGCGACGATGCTGCCGGAGGAGGATCAGCTTCTCATCTTTTACACGGACAAGAGTCAGAATGTGAGCTATGAGAGAGTCATTGAACTGATGAAGCTGACGGAGCGTCACATTGAGTGGATCAAATGTATGGAAGGCACGAATGCGCTGGATTTCCAGCTTGTGACAGAGCTTGGTGCGCGCGTGGCTACGTCGGATCACAATTTTGTGATCGTATCCAATGACACCGGCTTTGATGCGGCGGTTAAATACTGGGTGCAGCGCGGACGCGATGTCAGCCGGATGAGAAGCACGGACTGCAAGCGGCTGGCGCAGGCGCTGGGTGATGACACCATCGAGGTGCTGTCTCCGGAGGAGGAGGCGCGACAGGAGATGCAGGCGCGTCTGAATGACATTGATCATCTCGGTGCATCCCTTCCGCTCAGTGATCTGACTCTGTACCACGATGCGTTTGTCTGCATGTATGAGCCTCGTCGCGCCGACGATCTGTATCATTACATGAAGGACAACAAGGAGCAGTTCGAGTATCTGGAGGAAAAGTACCTTCCGGAGCGCGAGGATCGGCAGAAAAAGTATTTTGAGCTGGTCATGAAAAATGCAGGCTACGATGTCAAGGATTCGGATCAGGCGATAGAGGTCTATCAGCATATGGAGGATCCGGAGGGTAATCTGCAGAAAATGAGTGAGGAGCTGGTTCAGATATTTGACCGTGATCTTGGCATCGAGTATTATCGGCTGATCAAAAAGAACATCCGGCTGCTCGGCAAGCTATGAGCTACGAAAGACTGGAACAGAATCTCATTGATCTGATCAAGGAGGAGCAGGCAAAGCTCGGCTATCGGAGAGAAGCGATACGACTTTATTATCCGCTCGCATCCCTGCGCCATCTGACCGGCTGTACGGATGCCGCACCGGAGCTTTTGCAGCAGCTTAGCGACTGGTTTGCTGCGGGATCCTCGGTGCTCGGAGCCGTAGGCGTATCAAGGCAGGCAGAGCGATTCTGTTTTCTGATACCGCCGGAGGGCAGTGCCTATGTCCACGCGAACCTGCAGCCGGATGAGTTCATCTGCCGGCTTATTTCGCTTGTCGGCGGACATGCATCCATGACGGAGATCCTAAACCTTTTCAGACAGCAGGAGCAGCCGTGTGAGGTAGTACCGGCGGACGGCGTGGAGTTTGACGTGCGTGTGCGTTTTACGGAAGGAAATGATCCGTATTACTACTGCTTCAAGGAGGAGGGTCATCATGTGACCTATCATCGCTTTTTGCCGGAGGACTATCAGGAGTTTGGATTTTAAGACAAAATGAGGGAATGAAATCATTATGAAGATCATTATCGCAGGAGACGGCAAGGTTGGCTCGATGCTGACCAAGCAGTTATCCGCAGAGGGCTATGACATTACGCTCATAGACGCGAATCCGAGGGTGCTGGAATCCACCGAGGAAATGTATGATATTATGGCAGTGCAGGGCAACTGCGCGACGATGGAGGTATTGGAGCGCGCCGGAGTCGATGAGGCGGATCTTCTGATCGCGGCAACGAGTGCCGATGAGATCAACCTGCTGTGTGCACTGACGGCGCACGGCATGAATGAGAAGCTGCACACGATCGCGCGTATCCGAAATCCCGAATATACGGATCAGATCATACGGATGCGGGAGATCTTTCCGCTGTCGCTCACGGTGAATCCGGAGAAGCAGGCAGCAGAGGAGATCGAGCGTCTGCTGAAATATCCGGGCTTTCTGAAGCGTGACACCTTTGCCAAGGGGCGGGTAGAGATCGTGGAGCTTCGTCTGGATGCGGACAGTCCGCTGTGCGATCACACGCTCGCGGATATGGATGCGGTCGTGCGCTGCAAGGTGCTGATCTGTGCCGTGCTCCGCGACGGCTCGGCGGTCGCTCCCGACGGTAATTATACGCTGCGTGCGGGAGACCGTATTTTTGTGACCGCGCCGACGGAAACGTTGGAGATCCTGCTGAAAAACTTAAACATCATCACACATAAGGTGCGCCGCGTGCTGCTGTGCGGCGGCAGCAGGCTGAGCTATTATCTGGCAAAAAAATTAGATGAGAGCGGGATCGCTGTCCGTCTGATCGAGCGTGATCATGAGCGGTGCCGTCACCTTGCCAATATCCTTCCGGGTGTGACGGTGATCCACGGTGACGCGAGTGATGAGAGCGTGCTGGAGAGTGAGGGCATTGATGAATGTGATGCGCTGGTGACGCTGACCGGTCTCGATGAGTTAAACATGGTGATCTCGCTGCAGGGAACGATCCGTAAGGTGCCGCAGGTCATTACCAAGCTCGGACGCGTGGAAAATACACATGTGATCGACCGCCTGCCGATCGGCAGCACGATCAGTCCGAAGCAGCTCTGCTGCAATTCGATTGTCCGTTATGTGCGCGCGCTGCGCAATCAGACCGGAGCCGCCTTGACCGTGCATACGATCGCGGACGGACAGGCAGAGGCACTGGAATTTTGTGTCAACGATGATACGAAGCATGTCGGCGAGCCGTTAAAGGATCTGCATCTGAAAAAAAACGTGCTGATCGTGTGCATCACACATCACGGCAGACAGGAGATCCCTGCCGGAGATTCCTATTTTGAAAAGGGCGATACGGTGATCGTCGTCACGAGCACGGATTCCGTGCTGTATCGTTTGAATGATATATTCGAGGAATAGTGCAATGAATTATAAAATGATCGGAAAATTCATAGGCAGGATCTTACTGGTTGAAACGGCATTTATGTTTCCGGCATACGGCATCAGTCTGTATGAAGCAGAGCTTCCGGCGGCGCGGGCGTTTCTGATCACGATCCTGCTCACGCTGCTGGTGGGCGGTCTGCTCCTTGCGGCGACACACGGAACGAAGCGCGGCTTCCATGCGAAGGAGGGACTCGTCTGCGTCGGCATCAGTTGGATCGTGCTGGCGCTTTTCGGGGCGCTTCCGTTTTTTTTGTCCGGAGAGATCCCGCATTATATCGATGCGCTGTTTGAGATCGTATCCGGCTTTACGACGACCGGTGCGAGCATCCTGTCGGATGTCGAGGCACTGTCAAAGAGCCTTTTGTACTGGCGCAGCTTCAGCCATTGGCTGGGCGGTATGGGAGTGCTCGTGTTCCTTCTGGCGGTATCGTCCGGCAATGAGCGGAGCAAGGGCTTTACGATGCATATCCTTCGTGCAGAAAGCCCCGGACCGCAGGTTGGTAAGCTTGTTCCGCGCATGAAGCAGACGGCGGAGATCCTGTATGTGCTCTACATTATCTTAACCGTCGTGAACGTCATTTTTCTGCTGATCGGCGGTATGCCGTTTTTCGATTCGGTGTGTACGGCGCTCGGAACGGCGGGAACCGGCGGCTTTGGTATAAAAAATGACAGCATGGCAGGCTACAGTCCGTATCTGCAGAATGTGACGACGGTATTCATGCTGCTGTTCGGTGTCAATTTTACCTGCTATTATATGCTTCTGCTCCGGCAGTTTCGGATGGTCTTTAAGGATGAGGAGCTTCGGATGTATCTGGGTGTCGTGGCGGGCAGCATCGCGCTGATCGTGTGGAATCTGCGCGGATTTTATGGAACGGTCGGGGAAACGATCCGCCACGCGGCATTTCAGGTCGCGAGCATCATCACGACGACCGGCTTTGCGACGACGGATTTTGACCTGTGGCCGTCCTTTTCCAAGGGGATCATCGTCTGTCTGATGTTTCTCGGTGCGTGTGCGGGAAGCACGAGCGGCGGCTTCAAATGCGGGCGGGCGTTGCTCGTGCTCAAAGGCCTGCGGCGCAGCGTGCGGCAGATCGTACACCCCGGAAAGGTCGAGGTCGTGCGGGTCAACGGACGTGCCGTCGAGGAAAAAGTGCTGGAAAATACGAATGCCTACCTCGCTGCCTATGCACTTATATTGGTCGGCAGCTTCCTGCTGATCACGCTGGACGGATTTTCCATGACCACGAACATGACGGCAGTCATTTCCTGCTTCAATAATATCGGACCGGGACTGGAGCAGATCGGACCGACGTGTAATTTCGGCGGGTTCAGCGTGTTTTCCAAGCTGATACTGATCCTTGACATGCTCGCCGGACGACTGGAGATCTTTCCGATCCTGATCCTCTTTTCACGCACGACGTGGGGTAAACGTTAAAAAAATAACAATGTATCGGAATAAAGACAATTTTTTTATAGAAAAATGTCGGATTTTCATGTATGCTTAGGATGTTGAGAAAAGTTTATCAGAAAAGATTATCATAAGCAGAGAGGAGACAGAATAGATGTACGCAGACGAAAATGTCATCAAGATCAAGCACGAGGTTCTTTACGAGGTTGCAAAGCACGCGTTTGAGGGAGATCTGGAGGAGGCACGTGACCACATTCCGATGGATCTGATCCCCGGACCGACTCCGCAGTTCCGCTGCTGTGTCTACAAGGAACGTGAGATCATCCGCCAGCGTATCCGTCTTGCTGAGGGCAAG
>CAZERX010000060.1:0-10629 GCA_964515045.1 uncultured Eubacterium sp. | reverse complement strand
GTTTCTTCGGATATGCAGGCACTTGTCTTATGTTCTCTAATGGAATTTCACAGAAGTAATGCTTGCAGCGCCCCTATTTCTCGTAGCAAGATGTGTGCCGGTGTGCTATACTGAGGACAATAAATTAGGCTTTTTTTGAGAGGGGGAAATATCATGGTCATCGGTGTGATCCACGCAAGCTCACAGACGGATAAAAATAGCATTTTGGTTGATGCCGTAAAGGAATATGCAGCAGGGCATGAAATTGTAAATTTTGGCTGTTTTCCGGATGAGGGTATCACATATTCATATATTGATATATCACTGGCAATAGGCATTCTCCTTGCAAGTAAAGCAGTTGACTTTGTTGTAACAGGATGTTCGTCTGGACAGGGAATGATGCTGGCATGTAACAATATGCCGGGGGTTATCTGCGGATATGCGCCAACTCCGAAGGATGCGTATTTATTTGCACAAATAAATAATGGAAATGCGATCTCATTACCGTTAGGTGAAGGATATACCTACGCCGGAAGTGACAACTGTAAGAAAACGATCGAAATGCTATTTTGTGAACCGTTTGGACAAGGGTATCCGAAGGAGCAGGCAGCGAGAAAGCTCAGTGATACAAAAACGCTGAAATCTATAAAAGAAAGATCACAGGTTGATCTTATTACATTATTGGAAAGAATGGAGCATGATCGGATCACAAAAATCTTACAAAAGAAGGATGTGGTTGACTATGTTTTGCGGCATGGTACGGATGCTGCTGTTGTTGGCTGGACGAAGCAGCATAGTCATTCCACTGAAAACAGGAATGGGAACATCCGGAAAACTCCTTGACTTTGCCGGCTCTGCGAGTATAATGGAATTGACGTTATAAAATGTGGATTGCAGAATGCCTGCCCGACGGCAGTCAAAGATGGAGGAATGTATGAAAAGTCTGATACAGAAATGTGGTTTATTAGGGATCGTCAGCCTGTTGTCTTACACGGCGGCGGTCGTTTTTTCTCCGCTCGCCTATCCGGACTATGACTGGATGGCGCAGGCGGTGAGTGATCTGAGCGCCAGCAATGCGCCGTCAAAAATGCTGTGGGATCAGTTGGCTTCGCTTTACGGCGTATGCGGCATGATCTCGATCATGATGGTCTGCGTGTTCATTCAAGGGAAGCTGAACCGGACACTGCGGGTCGGCATTTATCTTTTTGCAGTCATGAACTGGGTAACGAATGTCGGATATGCGATGTTTCCGTTATCCGACAGCGGCTATGCAGGTACGTTTCAAGATATCATGCATGTGGTTGTGACGGCACTTGTTGTCCTGCTGTCGATCGTTTCGCTCGTCGTGATCATGATCGGCGGTTATCGGGATCCGAAATACCGCTCGCTGGCACTCTGGGCGACCGCGGCGCTGCTTTTGATGATGCTGGGAGCGATCGGAACGAACGTTGTCTCGCAGGCGTATTTCGGCATTCCAGAGCGGTTTAGTGTATTTGCTGCGACCGGCTTTAATGCGGTGCTTGGTGTTTATCTGTTTCGTGGATTTAAGATGTGCGGATGAATTGTATGATGAATATACTGACTCGATAGAGTATAAACGATAGGTTTTGAACTGACAAATCGTAATTTGACGAGGAAAAAATGAGCAAGAAAAAAGAATGTATTAGTTTGATAGCAGGATTTTTTGGTTCTATGCTGGGGTTGTATGGCGTAGTAGCATTTAGTCAATTTGTACTAATGTCGTTACCTATAGGCATACGAATGGTAAATATGCTTTTGATTTATCAGTTAATTGCATTGATTCCTATAATCGTAATGTTTGTTAATAAAGATAAGTTAGCAGATTACGGCTTTAGTAAAAATAAAATTGGTTTACAAATTATCGTGGGTGTTCAAATAGGTATCGCAATGTCGCTTATACTAACACTAATACCACATCTGTTTGGTTTTGGTAAATACGTTGACAACAGCAAAAGATACAAATACTTATGGCAATTTATATATGAATTTTTCTATTGTATATTTGCAGTTGGTTTTGCTGAAGAATTTGTATTCCGAGGATTTGTTTATGAAAAAATTAAACGTATTAGTCAAAAAGATATGATTGCCATTATTGGTTCATCTGTTCTTTTTGGTGCATTTCATTTATTCGGCGGCAATTTTATTCAAATGTTAATGACAGCATGTATAGGAGCATTTTTTTGCTTCTGTAGATTAAAGGTTAAAAATTGTTCTACTTTATCCTTAATAATTGGACATGGCGTATATGATGCTTTAATTACTGTTTGGGCATCTGCCTTATTATAGTAATGAAGAGGCAAATTCCAGCTTGTTTTTTAGATGCGGATTGCAGGAATCGCATTGAACGAGTTTTTGGATGTTACGGTATCAAACGGTGTGATCACTCTGGTTAAGCCATTTCGCCACAGGACATTGGAGGAAAGAGCCGCAGAGTTTGATGGAAGGCTAATCTTGCGTAAGTCAGGATTATTATCAAAAACAGCTATCACTTTTGAAAAAAATATGATATACTTTTTGATATCAATATTATGGGAGGTTTAATATGAAAAAGATTTTAGCACTGACACTTACTTCGATGATGATGCTGTCATTGTTTGGCTGCGGCGGTGGTGAAGCTGCTCAATCTCAGGCAGACAATGATCCAAGCAGTCAACAGGAAGAAAACGTAAGAAGTAAAGCTACGGAATTTACATTTGAGTTGGCTGCAGAAGAAGAACGTATCGTTGAAAATCTCATTTTTGATGAGGATGTAACAGTCAGCGGAGATTTTGGAATGATCATCTTTGAGAACTGCGAATTTAACGGTGATATCATCAGTACCGCAGAACAGTTTACCAAAGTAGTGATTCCTGATGGGACAACCGTAAACGGTAATTGTGTGTTCAAAAACACGATCCAAGAAGCAACCATGGACTATCCCATGCCGAAATTTATCAGTCCTAATACATTGAACATTGTGTGTGAGGATTGCATCGGTTCATTTGTCTTGGATGGCACTGAAAATAATATTAAATTCAACGGAGAAACATACTCCAAGGCAGATGCGGAATTGTTTTACGATGCCAATACAAACAAATTTGTTCCGTATGAAGGACAGGAAGTATCTACACTCTTTGTTGGTCAATGGTGGGAAAACGGAGAAAAGGTATTGCAACTGTTTTTGGAATAATTTGAGGTACACGGATGATGAAGATAATAAAAAAGTACGGCATGCCGATCGGCATGCTGTTTATATTTGAAACGGTCGCGGTCACGCTCTGGCTGACGATGGACAATCTTTTTTACCTCTTGAATTTCAGTTATATCGGCTGCTCGATCGCGCTCGGACTGACGCTCTATATCAGAAAGTACAAGCATGCGCGGCGCGTGACACAGCTTCTGGTGGGGCTGTATATGCTGCTCTATCTGGGTGTGATCAGCAATGAAAATATGCAGATCGAGGGCTTTTGGTATTATCTGTTCACTGGCGTTTTTGAAGCGGCAACGATCCATTATGCAGTTGCAAAGATATTCGGACCGCTGTTTTTCGGTCGTGGCTGGTGCGGTTATGCGTGCTGGACGGCGATGGTGCTCGATTTTCTGCCGTATAAGGTGCCGGAGCAGCCGCGAAAGAAGCTCGGCTGGATCCGTTATCTCACGTTTGCGGCATCGCTCGTATTTGTGGCGGCACTTTTTCTTGCGCACGTCGGAAATATAGAAAGGATCATGTTCTGGGCGTTTATCATTGGGAACGTGCTGTATTACGCGGTCGGCATCGCGCTCGCATTCGCATTTCGTGATAATCGCGCGTTCTGCAAATACATATGCCCGATCACGGTATTTCTGAAGCCGATGAGCTATTTTTCACTTATGCGGGTGACGTGTGACACGAGCAAATGCATTTCCTGCGGAAAATGCAAGAAGGTCTGTCCGATGGACGTTGACGTGACGGACAATTCGAGAAAACGGAAAAACGGAACCGAATGCATCCTGTGCTTTGAATGTGTCAAAGCATGTCCGCGAAAGGCACTGTAACAGGCGCTTCGGGCAAAAGTCATAGACAAATCCTCAGCTTTATGATATATTAAAAATGCGCGTTGCATAATGCGCATTTTGCAATGTGCAAAATCATAGGGAAAGCGGAGGAGCTGCAAGTGATAAAGGATATTTCAGAAAACAGGCTGATGCGTGCGTTTTATGAGATGATACCGTATTTTAAGTATTTTCTGGGTGAGGAAGTCGGAATTACCATGTCGAATACGGAGGAGTATCTCTATATCCAGAATACGGACGAATTGAAGGTGAATATGAACGTCGGAGACCATTTTCCGCCGAATTGTGCGGCAGATGTGTGTATCCGGAGAAAACAGGTCATAGATATCATCGTTCCGAAGGAGGTCTTTGGTTTTCCGGTGCGGACGATCGCGATCCCCGTATTCAGTGCGGACGGAAAAGAGGTCGAGGGCACGATGGTGGTCAGCGTCAGCGTGGATAAGATCAGCCGTCTGACCAATCTGACGGATGCGCTGCTGGATGCGCTGACGGTCATCAATCAGAAGGTTCGGGATATGTCGGACGGATTTGTGCGGATCAATGAGGAAAATGAAAAAATCGCAGAATCCTTGGAACAGACCAAGGAGGATTATAAAAAGACGGATGAGATATTCGGCTTTGTCAATGGCGTGATGCGGCAGACGAACCTGCTGGGGCTGAATGCGTCGATCGAGGCGGCACGCGCAGGACAGGCGGGCGTGGGCTTCGCGGTCGTTGCGTCCAAGATCACGAGCCTGTCCAATTCCACGAAAACCTCACTGGTAGAGATCGACGAGGTGCTCGGCTCCATCCAGTCCTCGCTGGCGAATATCTTAGAGCGCGTGCAGTCCTCGAATGAGCTTCTGGAGTTGCAGATCAAGGGTGTGACCAGTATCGAGGATGCGATCGGAACCATCAATGAAAACGTGCGGCTGCTGAATGAGCTGGCGAAAAAGCTGTGAGCATAGGCGTTTCGCGGAATTTGACTTTTTTATCTTTTCCTGCTATGATGCCTACAGCTTAGTTTGAACGGAACACGCAGGAGGGCTTATGGAACAGGCACATACAGGGGTATTGAAAAATAAGATGTTTTTATATCTGACGGAGTTTTTTTCGGGCATGTCGGTGATGGCGGTGGAGCTGGGTGCGAGCCGTCTGCTGGCACCGTATTTCAGCTCGTCACAGATCGTATGGACGATCATCATCGGAACGATCATGATCGCGATGGCGCTCGGCAATATTTACGGCGGAAAAACGGCGGATCGTTCGCCGGATCCCGACCGGCTGTATGGTCGGATCCTCATCGCGGCGATCTGGATCGCGCTCATTCCGGTTGTTGGAAAATATATTATTTTAGGGATCTCGGCGCTGCTGATCTTTACGGTCAGCGATTCGTTCCTGATCATTGCGGTATTTGCGGCATGTATGATCATTTTTGTATTCCCGCTCTTTTTGCTCGGGACGGTGACACCGTCGCTCGTGAAATATACGGTGGACAGTCTGGATGACAACGGAAAGACCGTCGGTACGCTCGGCGCGTTCAATACGATCGGAAGCATCATCGGAACCTTTGTGCCGACCTTTATTTCGATCCCTGCGGTCGGAACCTCCGTTACATTTCTGATCTTTTCCGGCATCCTGCTGATCCTTGCGGTCGTTTATTTTGTGAGCCACCGCTCAGGACGGAAAAAGGTGCTCGCGGCAGTGCTTATTTTTGCGCTCTGCTGCGTCGGCGGTTATTCGGATTCGTTCGCGTTCTGGCAGAAGGATCTGACCTATGAGGGAGAGTCCGTGTACAATTATCTGCAGGTATCCGAAACGGACAGCCGCGTGGTGCTTTCGACGAATGTGCTGTTTGGCGTGCAGTCCGTGTATATGAAGCAGGATCGGCTGACTGGTATGTATTATGACTATGCGATGGCTGCGCCGCTCATGGTGGCGGATAAGGAGCCTGCCGATATGGATGTGCTGATCCTTGGCATGGGAACCGGTACTTACGCGACGCAGTGCCGGAAATATTACGGCGATATGCACGTGGAGGGTGTGGAGATCGACGAAAAGATCACCGCGCTCGCGCGGGAGTATTTCGCACTGCCGCAGGAGGTGGCAGTCACGACCTATGATGGCAGGGCGTTCCTCAACGCGACGGATCAGACCTACGACGTGATCATGGTGGATGCTTATCAGGATATTACGATCCCCTTCCAGATGTCATCGACGGAATTTTTTTCGCTCGTAAAGGAGCATCTGAATGAAAATGGCGTGATGGTCGTAAATATGAACATGCGCGGCAGCAGAGAGGGAAATATCAATCAGTATCTCGCAGATACGATCGGCAGTGTGTTTGAAAACACATACACCGTTGATGTCGCAGGCTCGACGAACCGTGAGCTGTTCGCCTCCGACAATGCGGACATGTGGTCTCTGCTCACGTCGAATGCGACAGCGGTCGAACGGCAGGAGCTGCGGGAAATGATGCAGACGGTCGCACAGAATGGCTGTGTTTACGAGAATGGCGACCGGATCCTCACGGACGATAAGGCTCCGGTGGAGCTGCTCGGTATGCAGGTGATCGATGATCTGATACAGGATGAGGTCGCATATTATAAAAATATTTACGAGACGGAGGGCATCAGCGGACTGCTGGAGGCTCTGTAGGATCAGAAAAAAGACGAAAAAAAGCCCCGCCGCCGGAGTGATCCGGTGTGCGGGGCTTTTGTATATGCGCGTTATACGCAGGGCTTCACTTTAATAGTAGTATACCCATGTTCCCTCAACGGAGATATGCTCTGCGTTCCGCAGATCTGCATTTTTCTTTTTCAGTGCTGATTTCTTGATCGTAAAGGTATAGTTCTTGGTGCTGCCGTGTGACTGCGATGCTTTTACCTTCTTGGCAGAATACTTGCCGATCAGCTTGCCGTTGGCATCCTTGACCGTGATCTTCAGATTCTCGAAATGGTCGATCTTTTTGCCGCTGTTATTCGCGCAGGTAACCTTGAGCACGAGATTTCCGTTCTTGTCGTACTGTGCGCTGTATACGGAAGCAATGGCATCGCCATAGTAGCAGTCAGATAAGGTCGGCTTGGATGCGGAATACTTATTCGCTACGACCTTGACAGTGCATTTCAGCTTGGAGCCGTCGGTTAAGGTAGCGGTAATCACGGCTTTACCGTTTTTCTTGGCAGTTACCTTACCCTTTTTGTCAACGGTAGCGACAGCCTTCTTGGATGAGCTCCAGCTCTTGACCTTTCCGTTGCTGACAGAGAGCTTTTTCGTGAAGCCCTTGGTGATGGTTGCTGAGGTCTGGCTGATGGTCGCTGCGGGAGCTTCCTGATCGACATATGCAATAAACTGTGTATCAGAAGCAAAATTCAGACCGATCGTGTAGTCGCCGTTCGGCATTTTTTGAAAATCATAGGCGATCGCATAGCCGTAGTCAGTGGCAACGTAGTCGCTCTGGAAATAGGTATCAGTATCAAGAACCGAACCGGTGCTGTTGTATAAAGTGATGCGTACCTCGGCGGGTGACGGTGTGATGATCGTAGTGAGGACCGGACCGTCCTTTGCTACCGTAAAGTTGATCTTGGACTCTACGCCTGCGGTGGCAGACTCGATCGCTGCGGATTCATACAGTGCCGTATAATCCTCTGCCGCCTTTGCCTCGGTAACGGGGCTTGCGAATACTGATGTGACTAATACAGCCAGCGCAAAAAGCAGGCTGCATCCCTTTTTGAGTGTTGCTTTCATAAGTTCCTCCTTCTTGTGTATGTTTTTATTTTGCAACGAACAGTTTAACATATCCGATTCAGATTGTAAATAAGAATCGTTACGTTTCCTTATTATTTGCAGCATTTTTGTCACGTACTTCCATTTTTTTGAACCTTGTGTTATACTGTTAAACTGTCATGGGGTCGTGCGCCGTGCACGGATACCGTGACGAAGGATACGATAACACAATTAAGAAATAGCTCAGGAAAAGAGGAAAAAGCGAAATGGGTGGATTTTTTGGAGTAGCTTCACATGAGGATTGCGTATTTGATCTGTTTTTTGGTATTGACTATCATTCCCATCTGGGAACGCGCCGCGGCGGAATGACCGTGCTTGGCGAAAAAGGCTTTAACCGCGCCATTCACAACATCGAGAACGCTCCGTTCCGTACCAAGTTTGACAAGGATGTGCAGGAGATGGAGGGCAGATACGGCATCGGCTGTATTTCTGATTATGAGCCGCAGCCGCTCATCATCCGTTCCCATCACGGTACCTATGCGATCACGACGGTCGGAAAGATCAATAATCAGGAGGAGCTGATCCAGATGCTGTTCGATCAGGGTCACGCGCATTTTCAAGAGATGAGTACCGGTGAGGTCAATGCGACCGAGCTGGTGGCTGCGCTGATCAATACCAAGGCGAATCTGATCGAGGGTATCCGTTTCGTACAGGATGTCGTCGTCGGCTCCATGTCCGTGATGCTGCTCAATCAAGCCGGTATCTATGTGGCGAGAGACCGCATGGGACGCACGCCGGTCGTGATCGGCAGGAAGGAGGAGGGCTTCTGCGCTTCCTTCGAGAATTACGCGTACAAAAATCTGGGCTATCACGATTATAAAGAATTAGGACCGGGCGAGATCGCTGTCATTACGGAGAAAAACTGCATCACGCTCGCAGATGCCAATAAAGATATGAAGATCTGCACCTTCCTCTGGGTGTATTACGGCTATCCCGCAAGCTCCTATGAGGGGATCAGCGTCGAGCAGATGCGCTATAACTGCGGTGCAAAGATGGCACAGCGCGATACGGTAAAGCCGGATATCGTGGCAGGTGTACCGGATTCGGGAACGGCACATGCAGTCGGCTATGCGAATGAGTCCGGCATTCCGTTCTCACGTCCGTTCATCAAATACACACCGACGTGGCCGCGCTCCTTTATGCCGACGATGCAGAGCAAGCGGAATCTGATCGCCAAGATGAAGATGCTTGCCGTCAATGATCTGATCGAGGACAAGAGCATCCTGCTGATCGATGATTCGATCGTGCGCGGCACACAGCTCCGCGAAACGACGGAATATCTGTATGAGAGCGGGGCGAAGGAGGTACATATCCGTCCGGCGTGTCCGCCGTTATTGTACGGCTGCAAATATCTGAATTTTTCACGCTCCAATTCTGAGATGGATCTGATCGCAAGACGCGTGATCGAGCGTCTGGAAAATGGAAATGTGACGGATGAGATCCTGCAGGAGTATGCAGATCCCGAATCTGAAAAGTATGCACAGATGGTGGATGAGATCTGTAAGGAGCTGAATTTCACTTCCCTGCAGTTTAACCGGCTGGATGACATGCTGGAGGCGACCGGGGTCGATCCGTGCAGGCTGTGTACCTACTGCTGGAACGGAAAAGAATAAAAGGAGAACGAGAGAAATGCCGGTATTCGATTTTAGCGGAGCGCCTGCGGACAAAAAGCAGGCAGTCTGCACCTACGAGACATTTCAGACCAATAATGACGAGCCGTCAGCGGCAGAACCGATCCTGCTGCTCGATAACCGTGCGCGCGCGTGGAAGCATCATTCCTGCGGCGTGTTCACGAATCCTTTGAAGCGGACGGCTTTTGAATTTCAAGAGGAGGACGGTACGCTCAGCGCGGATATCCTGCGCATTGACGCGCGTTTTGTCGGACTGCTCCGGTGGCTCGGAGAAAACCATATCAATGTACGGCTTTCGGGTGAAAACCGTGCGGACGGTTATGCCGTGTATAAGATCCGCGAGATCGCGTTCGGCGGCGGCACCAAGCTGTCGGCGGAGGACGGTTTTTTGCAGTTTATGATCGACCGCCTGCTTGCCAGCAGCGCGCCGGAGGAGGAGCCGGAGGATGAGGATGATCAGGATGAGGTCGGCGACAGCATGAAGCTGACGAGCATCCAGAGCATCACGGACTTTATGAACTGTGCGGGAAGGACACTGCCGGACAATATCCGGCTGTGGGCAAGGCGGAATCTCGCCGTTGCGCGCTCCCATGAGGTGTCTGCCGAGGAACGCCGTCACGCGCAGCGCGCGCTGTCCATCATGATGAACGTGCAGTGGAAAAGCAATTATTTCGAGGCGATCGACCCGAATGAGGCGCGGAGGATCTTAGACGAGGAGCTTTACGGCATGGAGCGCGTCAAGCAGCGCATCATCGAGACGATCATCCAGATCAACCGCACACATACCCTGCCGGCATACGGACTGCTGCTGGTCGGACCTGCGGGCACGGGCAAATCGCAGATCGCCTATGCGGTGGCAAAGATCCTAAAGCTGCCGTGGACAACGCTCGACATGAGCTCGATCAATGATCCGGAGCAGTTGACCGGAAGCTCGCGCATTTATGCGAATGCCAAGCCCGGTATCATCATGGATGCGTTTTCCATGGCGGGTGAGTCCAATCTGGTCTTTATCATCAATGAGCTGGACAAGGCGGCTGCCGGAAAGGGCAACGGCAATCCGGCGGATGTTTTGCTGACGCTGCTGGATAATCTCGGCTTTACGGATAATTATATGGAATGCATGATCCCGACGGTCGGTGTCTATCCGATCGCGACCGCGAATGAAAAGTCACAGATCAGTGCACCGCTGATGTCGCGTTTT
>CAZERX010000059.1:0-10661 GCA_964515045.1 uncultured Eubacterium sp. | reverse complement strand
GAAGCATGTGAGAGAGTGCTTTGTCGTGGCTGAGGAGGGCGCAGATCTCGCCCAGATCGAGCATGATATCAAGACCATGCCGAATTATTTTGATGAGTATGATACGACTGTGCATTTTATTACGGAGGAGGAGTTCGCGCGCGACCATGCGGGTATCCCGCACGGCGGCTTTGTATTCCGTACCGGTGTCACGGGGCTTCATAAGGAGCATCAGCATGTGGTAGAGTACAGCTTAAAGCTCGACTCCAACCCGGAGTTCACCTCGTCTGTCATCCTCGCATTTGCACGTGCGGTCGTTCGTCTGTCCGCAGAGGGCGTGACCGGCTGCAAGAGCGTATTTGACATCGCACCGGCGTATTTAAGCCCGCTGTCCGGCGAGGAGCTGCGCGCACATATGCTGTAAAAAGGTGTGGAAAAACCGTAGCTGACATGGTAAACTGGGTGCATGGATAAGATTCATGGACTTTATGCAAATATCAGAGTGCTGGAGCAGGAGGATCTGTTCCGGCACTTTTTATATGAACTGTCAGAGGAGCGTCAGCAGCGCATCCTCGCGCGCGGCTCTGTGCGTGCGAGGGCACAGTCGCTGGGGGCGTGGACGCTTGTTGATCGCCTGCTGTACGCACACGCCGGTGTGCGGGAGCGGGAGCTTGGGATCGCCTGCGGCACACATGGCAAGCCGTATGCACCGCAGCAGCCCGCGCTGCACTTTAATCTGTCGCATTCGGGTGAGCTGGCGTTTGCCGTGCTTTCTCCGGTGACGATCGGCTGTGATGTCCAGAGCGCGCAGGAAAACGGACGCGAAGCGCAGCTCGCCCGCCGCTTTTTTTCGGAGGAGGAGCAGGCGGCATATGACGCGGGATTGGATTTTTACCGCATTTTTACGCGGAAGGAGAGCTGGATCAAATGTGACGGTCTTGGGATGGCACAGGAGCTGTGTGCGTTTTCCGTGGCAGGTGCGGCAGATCCGAAGCAGAAAACGTACGAAAAGGGCTGGCAGTGGCGGCATACGGCGGGCAGACATTTCGTGAGCATGCATACGCAAGGGTATGAGCTGGCGCTCTGCTATGCGTCGCAGGAAACCTATCCGGTGCAGCTTTCGCAGGCAGATCTGCCGCTGTTATATGAGAAGGACTGTGCGGCGCGGGATGAGAGGAGATAACACATGGCAAAACAAAAAGAAATAAAGACGAACGCGATGCGTATTCTGGAACGCATGAACATTCCGTTTACGCATATGACCTATGAATGCAAGGAGTTTGAGGACGGCATACAGGTCGCAGACATGCTCGGACTGCCGCACGAGAAGGTTTATAAAACGCTCGTTACGGTCGGTGCAGACAAAAATTACTATGTATTCGTGATCCCGATCGAAGCCGAGCTGGATCTGAAGGCGGCGGCGCGCTCCGTCGGAGCAAAATCCGTTGCGATGATCCATGTGAAGGACATCAACCGGATCACCGGCTACATCCGCGGCGGCTGCACGTCGATCGGCATGAAAAAGCAGTACGAAACACGCGTGGATCAGTCCGCGCAGGCACTCGATACGATCATCGTGAGCGGCGGCAGGATCGGTTCGCAGATCGAGCTTGCACCGGATGATCTGCTTGCAGCGGCAAAGGCGCAGTACGCGCCCATCATTAAGGAATAGAGGGGAAAAAGAAAACGCATCCGCCATTTTATTTTGGCAGGATGCGTTTTCGTAAGTATATTCAGTTCGATGCGGATATCAAGACCTTACCACGTCAGATCCTTGTATTTTCTGCGGTTGCGCCGAAGCTCCATACGTGTGCGCAGACGCTCGAAGGCATTTTCGGGAGCCTTGCCGTAGGCGATCGGGTAGATCACCAGAGCCATGATCAGAGCCGTCATAACATCAAAGACGGAATGCTGCTTGATAAATACGGTCGCAAGGATGATGCTGCACATCAGTATGAAGGAGCCGTATTTTACCGGCTTATTGTCGCGCAGTGATTCGCAGCGGGTCAGCGCGATGTGCGCGCCGATGGAATTGTATACGTGGATGCTCGGAAACAGGTTGGTCGCCGTGTCCGTCGCCCACAGCCATCGCACGAGCTGATCAAAGATGCCGTCACCGAGTGCTACGGTGTAGCGCATGTAATGTCCGTTCGGATAAATGGTCGAAACGAGCAGGAAAATGGTCATTCCGCTGAACAGGAATGCACACGCCCGCAGGTACTCCGGTTTGTTGTGGATGTAAGTATACGCAAATGCGATCGCTACATAGCCGAACCATAAAAAGTAGGGGATGGCGAACGCCGCGATAAAGGGAATGCGGTCGTCCAGATCCATGTGGATCACATGGAAGTGCTTCGTGACGGTGTTCTCCAGAAAGGCGAACCACGGCAGATAGAGCAGCCAGTACGCCTGCAGGAGCAGGTAACGGTATTTGTAAATGAGTGCTTTTATTTTTTGTGAGTTCATTCAGATCCTATCTCCATTATTATGCTTGGGATGATGCAGAATCTACATCAAACATTTTCGCAACAAGGTTATCTTAGCACAAGAAATCCGCGAAAACAAGAAAAGAAGCAGAAAAAATAGCACCAAAAATGTGTGTGCAAGTGCCGCTTGAACTGTGAAAAACGTCAATGCGCCGTGGGGTGTGATCAAGCGTTTGGATAAAAGTAAAATATTTTAAGAAAATGTAAAATAAATATTGTATTCACGGACATTATCTGTTATATTGAACTTAACATGCTGGGCGAACAAATACGGATAATGGAGGTTTTTGAACGATGAAAAAAAACAGCTACGGAAAGCGCGTACTTTCCTGCGCACTCGTATCGGTCATGGCAGCAGGAATGGCTGCGTGCGGAGCATCGGCGGGGCAGCAGGCGGACGACGCAGAGCAGACGGATACAGCATCCGATACGGTATCAGATACGCCCGACTATGTATTCAAGATGACCTATGACGGTATCGCGACCGGAGACATATCCTCCGGCGTTGCCGTGCACGATCCGTCGATCGTGAAGGACGGCGATACTTATTATATTTTTGGCTCACATATGGCAGCCGCAAAATGTGACGACCTCATCCACTGGGAGTCTGTGGCGGACGGCTATACGACAGGAAATCCGGTGTACGGACAGATCTTTCAGGTGTCCGATGAGGCGTTTGCCTATGCGGGAAGCAAAAACAGTCTGATCGAAACGGATGACCAGACCACGCATGTATGGGCACCGGACGTGATCTACAATGAATCGAACGGTCTGTACTACATGTATTACTGCACGACCTCGACGTGGAATGCATCGAATCTGTGTTATGGTACGTCAGAAACGATCGAGGGACCGTATGAGTGGCAGGGTGCGCTCATTTACTCCGGCTACGATAAGGAAACGATCAAGGCGACCGATGTGCTGGATTATGTAGATGAGGAATATGCACTGAAGCATTATGTGAGAAACAACGGCTACAATGTGGACGATTACCCGAATGCGATCGATCCGAGCGTTTTTTATGATGCAGACGGAAAAATGTGGATGGTCTACGGCTCTTGGAGCGGCGGCATCTATATCTTAGAGCTGGATCCTACGACCGGTCTTGTGATCCATCCCGAAGCGGATCCGGACAATGATGTGGACGCATATTATGGAAAACGGCTGCTCGGCGGCGGACATAAATCCATCGAAGGACCGTACATCTTGTATGATGATGTGAGCGGCTATTATTACCTGTTTGTTTCCTACGGAAATCTGACGAGCGCGGGCGGTTATCAGGTGCGCGTGTTCCGTTCCAAGACACCGGACGGCACCTATGAGGACATGAACGGTGCATATCCGACGATCGACGACGATCATCAGTTATTTGGACTGAAAATGACCGGAAACTACAAGCTGCCGTCACTCGAAAAGGCGTATATGGCGACCGGACACAATTCTGCGTTCATTGACGACGACGGAAAAATGTACCTCGTTTATCATACGCGCTTCAATAACGGCACGGAGGGTCATTCGCCGCGTGTACATCAGATGCTGACGAATGCGGACGGCTGGCTGTGCGAGCTGCCGTATCAGACGCAGGGCGAGACTGTGTCTGCGGACGGCTACGATGCAGAGCAGACGGTCGGCAGATATTTTGTCATCAATCAGGGCACGGACATCAGCAGCGATATCGCAAATCCTGCGATCCTCTATCTCAACGCGGACGGAACGGTTGTCGGCAGGGAAGCAAGCGGAAGCTGGAGTGCTGAGGATGGCAGCTATTATATGAACATCACGATCGATGGTGAAGAGTATCACGGCGTATTCTGCGCGATGAAGGACGAAGCAGGCACGGATGTGATGACCTTCTCGGCAGTCGGTGCGAATCAGAGTGTGTGGGGTGTCAGCTATGGACAATAAATTAACCTATAACAAGCCGTGGATCCTGCAGCGTGCGGATCCGTATGTATACCGTCATACGGACGGAACGTATTATTTTACCGCGTCCGTACCCGAATATGACAGGATCGTCCTGCGCAGCAGCAAAACGCTGGAGGGACTTGCAGAAGCACCGGAGCAGGAGATCTGGCACAAGCATGAGAGCGGGCCGCAGAGCATCCACATCTGGGCACCGGAGCTGCACTTCCTGTTCGGAAAATGGTATATCTACTATGCCGGCGGCGATAAGGACGACATCTGGGCGATCCGTCCGTATGTGCTGGAATGTCAGGGAACAGATCCGATGAAGGATCCGTGGATCGAAAAAGGAAAAATGACGGCAGCACCGGACGATGAATTTTCTTTTCAGGCGTTCTCGCTGGATGCGACCGTGTTTGAGGTAAACGGAAGCTGGTACTATATCTGGGCAGAAAAGGTCGGTGTCGGCAAACAGATCTCGAACCTTTACATTGCACGCATGAAAAACGGCTACACGTTAGACACCGTGCAGGTGCTGCTCACCACGCCGGATTATGACTGGGAGCGTTACGGCTTCTGGGTCAATGAAGGACCTGCCGTGCTGCAGAGGGATGGAAAGATATTCGTGACCTATTCTGCGAGCGATACCGGCATCCATTACTGTATGGGAATGCTGACGGCAGATGCGGACAGCGACCTGTTAGACCCGCTTTCGTGGAAAAAGGAGCGTTTTCCGGTGCTTTCGTCGGATGAAGCGCACGTGGTCTACGGACCGGGGCACAATTCCTTTACGACGGATGCGGACGGAAGGGATATCCTTGTGTATCATGCGCGCACGGAGCGTGAGATCGTCGGAAATCCGCTGTACAACCCGAACCGTCATGCGATGCTGATGGCGTTCGGATGGGAGAACGGCAGACCGGTATTTCGATTTGACTAAGGATATTTGATCAAGAACGGAGGATCTGATGGAGCAGCGAATATGCACGCGCTGTCTGCTGCGGGAGCTTCTGGATACGGATGAAGCGAAGCGGGCAGAGTATGAGACGATCGAAAAATATAAGCAGGCGATCCTTGCGGCTGACCGTGTGTCGGATGTGGAGTATGAAAAACGTCTGACCGTCTGCCGCGCGTGTGACCGTCTGCTCGCAGGAACGTGTGCAGCCTGCGGCTGCTACGTAGAGCTTCGCGCGGCGGCAAAGGTGTCGCACTGCCCGAAAAAGAAATGGTAAGGATAGGATCAAGGGGATCAAAGGGATCAAAAAAAGGAAGTGCCGGTGTGCGGTACTTCCTTTTTTATTTCATTCTGGATTCGTATGAAAAAATAACTTATGCTTCCTCGGACGGATCGATCGGCGTGTAATTGATGCTGACCTGTATATCCTGTGCATAATTGCCGAAGGTCTTGCCGTAGAGCGTCAGACCGCCGACATGCGCCGCGTCCTCCTCAACGGCGAGACGGAAGCGGATACTGCTCGTATAGTCAAGATGCAGCATATTGATCGTCACGTCTGAGATCTTCAGACCGTCGATGTAGGTGCCCTTTTTATTGATGACAAGGAGCTTTAACAGACCGTACTGGTTGCAGTTGACCGGCCACCACTCCGGCGTGAAGATGCCGCGCACGTCACCGAAATCCGCAGGCGAGGTCCAGAAGCCGAGCCGTGTATCGTTGATGTAAAAGCTGATGTCGGACGGCCAGTTATTGGAGCTGCCCGGTGCCTCGGAGCCGATCTCCATCGAGATCGAGATCTGCGAGATCTTTTGCTGTACCGGTATGAGGTTCGGGATCGCGTATTCGACGTAGCCCTTGGTGAACCACAGCATATCCGCATTGAAGCGGTCGGGGTGATCGTAGTAGCGGACATCGTCCATCTCGCCGATCACGGATTCATTCGTTGCGACACCGCAGGTCGGACATACGTTATAGGACGAAAACTGTCCGATGCGGATGGATGTATTGAATACATTGGTATAATCGATCGGTTTTTCAAAGTCTACAATGAGCCGATCCTGAATGATCGAGCACATTTTCTGATTGCCGTGTCCGGCAGATTCATTGGAGGTGCTGATCAGACCGCATTCCTCCAGCTTTTTGATATGTCCGGTCAGTGCTCCGTTGCTGATGTTCAGCTCACTTGCGAGCTGGTTCATGCTCATCTGGTCATTGTCCAGCAGGATATTGAGTATCTGCAGCCGGATCTCTGATCCTAATGCCTTGAAGGTTTCAAGACCTTCATCCAGTGATGTGATATGGATCATATTGCTTCTCCTGTCATCTGCGCCGCGCGCGGGTATTCTGCGTTGTGCGTGCGGTATGTCTTTTCTATTGATTATTATAAAATTCCGTTTCTCTGCTGTCAATCTAAAATAATTAAATATTTTATTTTTACCAAATTAGTTTAGCTTTTTCTTGATATAAAAAGAGGTTTTGCGGATGCATTGTTAAAATTACACAATCGGAATCGTTTTTCTTGAAGCTGATTAGCAAAAATTTTGTATATATCGCCGAAAGTCTAAAATAGTTTAGAAAAAGCTAAAATAAATATTGACACCGGCAGGCGGAAACGGTATAGTAAATGCATGAGGAACACAACAGACGGCGGTGCCGCTTTCCATGCGACAAGCCCAGCAGAAGGGGATCGCCGGATGATGTGCGAATCTAAAACTTTCAATTTCATATTTGGAGTAGAGTTAAAGGAGGAGAACAATGAAAAAGAAATTCATTAGCGCACTGATGTGTACAGCACTGGCAGCTTCCCTGCTCACAGGATGCGGAAGCGGAGAGACCAACCCGCCGGCAGATGCCGCAGATTCAGCAGATGCAACAGACGATGCAGCAACAGATGATGCAGACGCAGATGCAGATGACACGGAGGACGAGGTAGAGAGCGCTGAGGCAGAGGTCGTTACCAACACCTTCGGTGATCCGAACGGTACCCACTTAGAAATGTGGACATTCGTAGAGCTTCACGGACAGCATTACGGCAAGATGGCTGAGGTTTGGAATGAGGCACATCCCGATGATACGATCGAGATCACCTGTACCACATATCCTTACAGCGACATGCACACCAAGCTGCTGACCGCTTTACAGTCCGGTTCCGGCGCACCTGATATCTGTGACGTAGAGGTTGGACAGTTCCCGAACGTTGTAGAGGGTCTTGATTCATGGCTCGTTCCGTTAGATGATTATGCAGCAGATTATATGAGTACCATGGTTCCTGCCCGTATGGATACATATGCAGGTGAGGACGGCAAGCATTACGGTGCTCCTTATCACGTAGGTGCAACTGTTATGTACTACAATGTTGTAGCGATGGCAGAGGCAATGGGAATCTCAGAGGATGAGGTGACCGCAAAGATCGATTCCGTTGTAACATGGGATGATTACACCAAGCTCGGTGAGGAATATGTAGCAGCAGTTAATCAGGAAGGCAAGTACTTCACATCTGTTGATACCGGAGCAGTTGACTGGCTGTGGATCGCAATGTCTGAGTACGGCGAGGACTGGACCGGCGGCTTTGACAATCCGGCAAACGTACAGCTTCCTTCCGTTCAGAAGATGTTAGAGATGCAGCAGGGCTGGTTAAACAGCGGATTTGCTGAGGTATCTCCGGACGGACACGTTGACCTTGAGGCAGGCTTCCAGAACATCATGGATCACAACATAGTTTCCTTCCCGAAGGCAATGTGGTACATGAGCCGTTTCACAAACTACATGCCTGAGGAGAGCGGCAACTGGTACATCGCAAAGTGTCCGGTATTTGAAGAAGGACAGAAGATGTCAGTCGGTGTCGGCGGAACCGGTACCGTTGTAACACAGCAGTCTGCAAGTCAGGAGCTGGCAGCAGAGTTCCTTTGCTGGGCAAAGATGTCTGAGGAAGGTGAGCAGAATATCTGGGATACCTTAGGATTTGACGTATGTAACACCGTTTGCTGGGCAATGGATTCCTTTGCACATGATGACAACAACCAGTACAACGCATACTTTAGAAATTACCCTTACGATGTATTAAATGAGATCGGTCTTGTAAACATTGGAAAGATTTCCGTTGTTGCGATCAGCCCGACCATCAATGAGTACGCATGCAATACCACTCTGAACGAGGTTCTTGAGGATGGCATGGATGTATCCGAGGCTCTGCAGGAGTTACAGGATGCAGTAGATCTTGAACAGTAAAATTCAGTGAAGTTTAACAATGGGGATGTCAGAGGGCTGGTCCTTTGACATCCTCATTTTACCAAAAAAGGTAGTGACATACTTCGATTCGTTGCATTTGAGAGGAGGAAGTCGTTGTGAAGATAAAAAAGCTTTTATATTCACAGAAGGTGGCACCGTATGTATTTGTTGTGCCGTTCATACTTAGTTTTCTGATCTTTTGGATCTATCCGTTAGGTTCGTCTATTACTATGAGCTTTCAGGACATCGGTGCCGTAAAGACCGAATGGGTCGGCATCGCGAACTATACCAAGCTGCTGAAAGATAACGTATTCCATATCGCGATCTTAAACAGCGCAAAATATATGCTCTTTACCCTGCTCCTGCTGATCCCGTTCCCGCTGCTTTTTGCAGTGCTGATGGACAGCCGGCTGGTAAAGGCGAAGGGCGTTTGGAAGGCGATCCTTTATATGCCTGCCCTGACATCCGTTGTTATTTCCGGAACACTGTTCCGTCTGATGTTTACTGAGTATCCGACCGGTCAGATGAACCTCATCACACAGGCGCTCGGACTTGGTACATACAAATGGCTGAAAATGGGCTGGTCAGGAATGCTCGCACTGCTGATCGTAGCCTGCTGGCGCTGGACCGGTGTCAATATGCTGTATTTCCTGTCCGGTCTCCGTTCCATCGACACGTCGCTGTATGAGGCGGCAGAGATCGACGGCGCGAGCGGATGGCAGAAGTTCCGCTATGTGACACTGCCGCTCTTAAAGCCGACCACCGTATACGTGCTGACCATTTCGATCTACGCAGGACTTGCGATGTTCCTTGAGTCCTACATGCTGTGGGCGGGCAATAACTCGCCGGGAAACATCGGTCTTACGATCGTCGGATACCTGTACAAGCGCGGTATTGAAAAGAATGACATGGGCTATGCATGTGCAGTCGGCGTGGTACTGCTCGTGATCGCACTGGCGATCAACATCGTACAGCTCGTTGCAAACGGTACATTTAAGAAGGAGGAGGACTGATCATATGGCAGAGAATGTAGCAGCGATTGATAAGACCGCTTCCAAAAAGGGTAAAACAAAACGGATCGTCGGAACGATCCTCGGCACAGGCTTTTTTGCAGTGCTCAGTCTGATCATCATCTTTCCGGTATTTGCGGGACTGCTCGCATCGTTCCGCCCCGGAACAGAGCTGATCCGTCGCGGACTGTCCATCAATTTGGACATTTCGACGATGAACTTGAACAACTACAATTACCTGTTTTCCGGTAACGCAGACAGCCAGAAGTATTTCATGTGGTACAAAAATTCACTGGTGATCACGATCGTGTCTGTGGTACTGACGCTTCTGATCTGCTACTTTGTAGCATACGGACTGACCATGTACAACTTCCCGCTGAAAAACTTCCTGTTTTTCCTCGTGATCGCAACGATGATGGTTCCGTTCGAGATCCTGATGCTTCCTTTATATAAGGAGATCATCGCGTTAAAGCTGATCGACACCTACACCGGTGTGATCATAACCGGACTGTGTAATGCATCGACGATATTCTTTTTCCGGCAGTTCCTATCGGGACTTCCGAAGGAGCTTCTGGATGCAGCGCGTATCGACGGCGCGAGCGAGTACCGCATCGCGACCAAGATCATTTTACCGCTGGCGAAGCCTGCCTTTGCTTCCATGGGTATCCTGCAGGCAATGGGTGTGTGGAACGCGATCCTCTGGCCGTTACTCGTATTGAAGGGCGCAGAGAAGTTCACGCTTCCGATCGGACTGAATACACTGCTGACACCTTACGGAAACAACTACGATGTGCTGATCGCAGGCTCAATGTTCGGTATCCTGCCGATCTTTGTGATATTCCTGATCTTCCAGAAGTACATTATCGAGGGTATGACCGCAGGTGCAGTCAAGGGTTAAGGCTCTGACAATGATTTAGCAAAAAAGGAGTACAGATATGTCAAAACTGATCATCAATAATGAGAGTAAAAAGAGCACGATCGCTCCCGAAATTTACGGACATTTTTCCGAGCATCTCGGACGCTGTATTTATGAGGGACTGTATGTCGGTGAGGATTCCGACATTCCGAACGTCAACGGTATGCGTACCGATGTCGTAGAGG
>CAZERX010000058.1:0-10751 GCA_964515045.1 uncultured Eubacterium sp. | reverse complement strand
CACACATTGATCCGAATAAATGTAAGGAGTGCGGAAAATGTGCAAAGGCGTGTCCTTACGGCGCGATCGCACACTTAAAGCGCCCCTGTAAGTTCAAGTGTCCGGTCAACGCGATCACCTACAATGAGCTGGGTATTTCCGTGATCGACGAGAAAAAGTGTATCCGCTGCGGTCAGTGTATCCATAGCTGTCCGTTCGGTGCGATCGGAACCAAGGCATATATCGTGGATGTCATCCGCGCGATCTCTGAGGGCAAGGAGGTCTACGCGATCATCGCGCCTGCGACCGAGGGTCAGTTCGGTGAGGGTATCACCATGCAGAGCTTCCGTGAGGCAGGCAAGAAGTTAGGCTTTACGGATGTGATCGAGGCAGGTCTCGGCGGTGACATGACGACCGCGAGCGAGGCTGAGGAGTGGCTGGAAGCCTACAAAAACGGTGAGAAAAAGACGACAAGCTGCTGTCCGGGCTTTGTCAATATGATCCGCAGACATTATCCGGAGCTGTCAGACAAGATCTCTACGACGGTTTCTCCGATGTGTGCCGTATCACGTATGATAAAGGCAGAGCATCCCGACGCAGTGACCGTATTTATCGGACCCTGCGTGGCAAAGAAATCCGAGGTCGTTGATCAGAAGATCGAGGGAAATGCAGATTATGTGCTGACCTACAGTGAGCTGCGCGCGATGTTCCGTGCGAAAAAGGTTGAGCTTGAGCCGAAGGCAAATACCTATCAGGAGGCATCCGTATACGGTAAGCGTTACGGAAATGCAGGCGGCGTGACCGCAGCAGTCCTTGAATACATGAAGGAAACGGAGCAGGAGTGCGACGCAAAGGTATGTACGGTCAACGGAGCTGCTGAGTGTAAGAAGGCACTGCTCCTGATGAAGGTCGGCAAGCTGCCGGAGGACTTCATCGAGGGAATGGCATGTGAGGGCGGCTGTGTCGGCGGACCGAGCCGTTTTGAGGAGATCGTTTCCGCAAAGAAAAACCGTGACGAGCTTCTGTCACAGGCGGACGACCGTACCATCACGGACAATCTGAAAAATTATCCGATGGACAAATTCTCCATGCATCGTGAGGAGCATGAATAACTCCGGTAAGGAGAGGATGTAGTTATGATGATCTCTACAAAGGGACAGAATGCGATCAAGCTCATGCTGGATCTGGCGACGAACAGTGCCGAGCATCCGGTCAAATTAAAGGATGTGGCACAGCGCCAGCAGCTTTCGGAGAAATATTTGGAGCAGATCGTTTCGGGACTGCTAAAGGCAGGACTCGTAAAGAGCAGTCGGGGCGCACGCGGCGGTTATACGCTGAGCGGTGAGCCTCGGCAATATACGGTCGGTCAGATCTTAAAGGTCGCAGAAGGGAGTCTTTCCCCCGCAAGTTGTGTGGGAGAGCAAGGCTCGCCCTGCGAGAATAAAGCGAAATGTGTCAGCTTCCGTCTGTGGGAAAAGCTGGATACGGCGATCAACGGCGTGCTGGAGTCCATCACGCTGGCTGACATGCTGAGCTGGCAGGAGGAGCTGTCGGAATCCTGAGCTTAAAAATCGTCGATGAGTGTCCGGATCTCTGCATCCGAAAGGCAGGTACACTGCCGGTCACGGATGGCATAGACACGGTCACACATGGACAAAACCGTCGGACGGTGCGTGGTTACGATACACGTATGCGGACGGTCATCATTCATAATGTTTTTCAATACGCGGCGCTCGGTGGCAACATCGAGCGCCGAAGTTGCTTCATCGAGAAGTAAGACCGGTGAATTGCGGAGCAGTGCGCGCGCGATGGAGAGCCGCTGTGCCTGTCCTTCGGAAAAACCGCTGCCGCGCTCGCCGATCCTGCTGTGGATGCCGTCCGGCAGCTTTTGTACAAAATCCCATGCGCAGGCGAGTGTCAGCGCGTGGACGATCATTTCATCCGTTGCATCGGGCGCTACGGTGCGCAGATTCTCTGCGATCGTGCCGGAAAACATCGTATTGCCCTGCGGAACATAGGAAAAGGCGAGTCTGCTCGATGCGGAGATCGGCATGGATACGGGGGTGCCGTCGTGCGTGCCAGAGAGTACCGCCGTACCCTCCTGTGTGCGCATCAGCGCGAGGATGAGCCGCAGCATCGTGGTCTTGCCCTCACCGGACGGACCGACCAGCGCAATGATCTCGTGCGGATGTGCTTCTATGGAAGCGCGCACGAACACCTCTGTTCCGGTGTGATAGGCGTAGGAGATATCCGTAAGACGGACGCTCAGACCGCTTTCCCTTGTCTGCTCCAGAAAATCCATGACAGCGTCGTCCTGACTGTAATCCTCGCGCGGCATCTCGACAATATCCATGATACGTCCGGCAGAGGTTGTCAGACTGATCGCCGTCGGAACGAGCGAGGTCAGACTGTTCAGCGTACCGGTCAGCGTACCGGAAAGGCTGAGAAAGAGCGTCATCGTACCATAGGAGATCGCGCCGCTCCATACGCGGTAGATTCCCCAGCCGTAGCATGCATAGGAGGCGATCAGACCGACGGTGGACAGCAGGAGCGATGTACCGAGCGACATTTTCTGAAAGTCCATGCGCATCGTGATATATTCCTGCTGGAGCTGTTTTAAGCGTTCGGTATACAGACGGACGAGGTGGAATGCCTTAATGGTCTGTATATTGGAGAAGGTCTCCTGATTGAAGCCGCTCATGCGTGCGCTCATCGCGGCACTGCGCTGGTTATTATTGACCATGCGCTTCATCAGCGTGCGCGACAGGACGAGGCTTACGGGAATGCTGATGAACGCAAACGCCGCAAAGGTCGGATCGTAGTACAGCACCATGCACAGTGCGCTCAGAAACTGAAACGTAAAGATCACCGCATTCGGGATAAAATTCAATACACCGGAGGAAATATTCGACGCATCACTGCTCCAGCGCGTGAGCAGATCACCGGTGTGATAGGCACTCAGTGCTTCCCAGTCCGTTTCAAGGATCTTTTCAAACACATCGGACTTGATCTCGGCATCCACGCGCATACTGATATAGTTCGACGCGAAGCCGGAGAGCTGGTTTAGGATCGTCGTGCCGATGGTCATGACGATCATGCTGACAAACGTTTTGACAAGCTCGCCTGCGGAATGTCCCGTAACGATGTCTACGAGGTCGCGGGAGAGGAGACTGCTGATGAGAGAAACGACCGTTCCGCTCAGTCCGAGCAGTGTATAAAAAAGCATGTGCAGCTTGTAATGTCTGGCATAGTGATAGATCCAGCGGGTCTGCCGGAGCATTTCCTGCAGCCGTCCCTCGCGGATGCGGCGGAGATAGAAGCGTATTTTATTGCCGATAGATGTGTGGTCACTCATGGGTGTTCATTCCTTTTTCATGGTCTTTCCTGCGAAATAAAAAGCTGTGTACAGCGAATGCCATACACAGCTTATAAGTCACTGCTTTTCCGTGCGATCAGTCTCAGTCATGCTGTGAACAGGTCATATTGCATGAGAGGGTAGCGCCGGTAACACCGAGTCCGTCGTCTGCGGTCACGCATACATCACCGAGACCGATATTGTCGGTATTGTTGTTGTGATAAGAATATCCGATCACGAGCGTATTGGATCCGCTTCCGCTCAGAAGTGTTCCGTTTGAGCTTACATAGGTAACCGGCAGGTTGAAGCTGAGTGTCAGCTCCTGTGCGGTAGAGTGATGCGTCGCATCGTGTTTTGCGTTTACCTGAATGCGGTAGGTTCCGTTGCCGTTGTCAGGACGCTGATGAATGTATGCAGACACGGTATAGCACTCGCCGCCGGCAGCAGCTCCTGATGCCATGAATACTCCTTCGGCACATTCATTGTTTGTGATAATAACAGGCTGTTCATAATGTTTCATTGCTAGTCGCTCCTTTACATTAGGTGAAAACCGATCAAAATGTTACTATATCATTTTTTATTACCGAAATACTTTACTACACTAAAGAAAAGTATACGCGTTTTATGCGCGGATTGCAATCTATATATGAAAACAGCGGCAGATTTTGTGAAATCTGTCAAAATCCGGCAGCGAAATTTTGTTATAAATGCATAAAATATCGCGCCGGATCAGCCAGACCGCGGCATTAAGACAGCGGCTCGACCTTCTGAACCTTGATCATGTTCGTTGTGCCGGAATGTCCGAGCGGCACGCCGGAGGTGATGACCACGATATCATTCTCATGGATGTGTGCCTTGTTCTGCGCACATTCTACGGCGTGGTTAAAAAGATCCAGTACATGATGGCGTTCCTCCATGACGATCGGTGTCACGCCCCATGAGAGGTTTAACTGTCTCGCCACGCGTGCGCTGGTCGTGCAGGCGATGATGTCAGACAGCGGGCGGTAGCGGGAGATCATGCGTGCCGCATAGCCGGACTTGGTGACGGTCAGGATGGCGCGTGCACCGAGATCCAGTGCGGTCGTACAGGTCGCATGACAGATCGCATCGGTAATGTCGGGATTTTCGTCGCGTGAAAAAGCGAAAAACCGCTTGCGGTAATCAATGTCTGCCTCGGCGCGTTCAGCGATCCGTGCCATTGCCTGTAAGGATTCGACCGGATAGGCACCGGCGGCAGTCTCACCGGAGAGCATGATAGCGCTCGTTCCGTCGTAGATGGCGTTTGCGACATCCGTAACCTCGGCACGGGTCGGACGCGGGTTCTTCATCATGGAATCAAGCATCTGCGTTGCGGTAATGACCTGTTTTCCTGCGGTATATGCCTTTTTGATGATCATTTTCTGGATGACCGGAACCTCCTCCATCGGGATCTCGACACCCATGTCACCACGCGCGATCATGATGCCGTCGGATACGGCGATGATCTCATCAATATTTTTGACACCCTCGTCATTCTCAATCTTTGCGATGATGGAGATACCCTCGCCGCCGTTCTGCTCAAGGAGATGGCGGATCTCCAGCACATCCTCCTTGGTACGGACGAAGGATGCCGCAATGATGTCGATGTCCTGATCGATGCCGAATAAAATGTCCTCGCGATCCTTGTCACTCATATAGGGCAGTGACAGGTGGATGCCGGGGAGATTGATGCCCTTGTGATTGCTCAGTGTGCCGTCGTTATGCACCTCGCAGACGATATCCGTGCCGTTGATCGCAGTGACCTCCATGGAGATCAGACCGTCATCAAGCAGAACGATCGTGCCGACGGATACATCCTGATACAGCTCCTTGCAGGTCGTGCCGACGGAATGCTCGTCGCCCGGCTCATCAGAGGTCGTCAGCGTAAAGCTCTGACCGCGTGTCAGTTGTACCTTGTTGTTTTTGAAGTTTTTCACGCGGATCTCAGGCCCTTTGGTATCCAGAAGGATCGCAACCGGCAGATCGTGCTCACTGCGGATCTTTTTGACCGCATCCATGCGTCGTTTCTGCTCGTCGTGATCGCCGTGTGAAAAGTTAAAGCGTGCGACATTCATGCCGTTGTCAACGAGTGCTTCCAGTACGCCCGGCACCTCAGTCGCCGGCCCCATCGTACATATGATCTTTGTTTTTCTCATTATAAAAATGACCTCCGAATAAAAAATGCAAATTTGCAAACAATTATAATGCATATAGGAATTTTTTTCAATACAAGAGGAACAAAAAATGAAACAATCTGAGTTTAGGGGTGCATATATGATGAAAGAGCAGGGATTTTCGGGCAATCCGAGAAAGGCAGCGATCGTCGGCTGCGGGCTGGTCGGCGCGGCATGTGCGTTTGCACTGATGGAGAGCGGACTTTTTTCTGAGCTGGTGCTGATCGACGTGGACAGGGAGCGTGCGATGGGTGAGGCGATGGATATCAGCCACGGCGTACCGTTCGCGCGGCCGGTCAAAATCTACGCCGGAGACTATGCGGATGCCGCAGATGCCGCGATCATCGTGATCACGGCGGGTGCAAATCAGCAGCCGGAGGAGACCAGACTGGATCTCGTGCACAAAAATATCCGGATCTATGAGTCCATTATCCCACAGATCACGGCGCAGCCGTTCGCGGGTATCCTGCTCGTGGTGTCCAATCCGGTCGATGTGCTCACCTATGTGACGGCGCAGTTGTCCGGCTATGATAAAAGACGCATCATCGGTTCTGGAACGGTGCTTGACACGGCACGGCTGAAATATGCAGTTGCAAAGCATCTGAACGTGGACAGCCGCAGCGTACATGCATTCATTATCGGAGAGCATGGAGACAGTGAGATCGCGGCGTGGTCGTGCGCGAATATTTCCGGTATCCCTTTACAGGATTTCTGTGAGCTGTGCGGATATTATGCACATGCAGAAAATACGGAGCGCATAGCCGCGGAGGTGCGGAACAGCGCGTATGAGATCATTGAAAAAAAGCAGGCAACGTACTTTGGCATTGCGGTATCCGTGCGGCGCATCTGTGAGGTGTTACTCAGGGATGAAAAGTCGATCCTTCCGGTATCATCGATCCTAGACGGTGTATATGGGATCTCGGATGTCGCACTGTCCGTGCCAGCGATCGTCGGAAAGAACGGTATTGAGCGGTGTGTGCCGATCCCGCTTTCTGATGCGGAGATTGAAAAATTAAGAGCCTCAGCCGTCATGCTCCGGAGCATTCTGGCTGAGGCGGGTATGTGAGTGAATCGTTGTCAGTTGGATGCGATGCTTGCGCGGTGAGCCTTCCGCTGTGCATCTGTCGGGGTGGTGGTGTACCTCGTTTGGTTGTATTCCTGTACGGTGTCGTACCATTTTTCAATCTCGTCTTTGGTCAGGCTGTACTGGTCTTTGGCAGAGGAGAATATACGTGGTTTGGTTGTTACACTACCGCTAAATCGACCAATGCTGTTCTGCTCGCAGTAGACATCCAGCCGATGCTTGAGCTGTTCCATCAACGGCGCAAGCCGTTTTAACTGATCCTGCTGCTCCGGTGTGAGCTGGGAACGGATGGCATTCAGCACGTCGTAGGTATTCACCAGATGTAAATATTCACCGAGGTGCGTGCGGATCTCACTGCTGACAAACATCTTCGGTGTAAAATGAAATTGTGTCAGACGCTCCATCATCACAGGGATGTCTGGGTTCTGTTTCATCTCGGTCATCTGCTTTTTCTGCTCAGTGACGGTATCGAACGTTTCTAACGTGTATTGTGTTTTGTGTAAAAGTGTGTAGCTTGAACTGAATTCTTTGCGAAGTTTATCTGCTTCTTTTTCCGCAGCGCTCTTTGCCTTAAAGGGTCGTCTGCCAAACTTGACACCGTCCTTCATGTTTTTGGTCTGCTGCCGGTAAAGCTCACGTGCTTCCGCAGGTGACATCTGTGGGTCATCTGCCTGTGTGTGTGCCTGCATCTGTGCGTTGGTCTGCACCTGTGACTGTTGGGTCTGCTGTGCCTGCTGCGATTGCTGTGTCTGTATCGTCTGTGTAGACTGCTGCGTCTGCTGTGTGGTTGTCGTATTTACACTCATAGGGTTGCCTCCTTTATGCTGACATGCGCCGGTCTAAGCTGAAATCTCGTATACGTGCGGCAGAAGTGGCTCTGATGCAGAAAAACGCGCACTGCACAGGATCGCCTGTGCCATATCCGTACCGAGCAGACGTTCATATAACTGCTTCACCTGATCGTTTGAAAGGAGCATTTCCAGTCCGATCTCCTTCGGGTAACGGATCAACAAACGATCGACAGCGGCGTAGAGCAGGGGGAGGAACAGATACATATGATCCCGATCGACCCAGCAGTATTCCAGCCGGATGACGCTGTGATCCTCGCTCAGCAGCAGGATCGCCTGTATCTCATTTTTATCCATGACGATCAGGCTGTCGATGGTGCCGCCGATGTAGTGGCTGATATGCTCGCCGGTCTGCTCCATGAGCCATTTGTCGCAGAAAAAGCGGTCGCGCTTGCTGAGCTGGGAGAGCGTCTGATAGCTCACGGTCTTTTGATCTGCGCCGTGCTGACGGAGAGCGTCTGCGGCATTGCCGAGGGTCGTTTTTCCGAGCGGAAGCTCCAGCGTATCCGTCATAAATCCGAGGTTTATGAGGAAAGGTGTCAGCGTCGCGCGGTCAGAGGTCGGCTCATAGGCTGCGTACAGGGACTGCACATTTTTTTCACGCATCTTTCGGATCAGCTTAGCCAAAAGCTCATAGCCGAGTCCGAGCCGGCGTGCGTCAGGCGTGACATAGATGCTCTGCAGTGTCCATTCGGAGGGCGCTTCCTCCCAGCAGACGGCACCGACAGGCTGATCCTCAAATTCAACGCCGATGGCATACATGTCGCGGTTTTCACAGAGCATTTCAACGAACAGCTCCTCAGGCAGAAAGCTCGCCCATTCGGGGAGCAGCATTCGATCCAGTGATACAAGTTTCATAGTGATACCTCCTTCATATATACGTCATTATTTCTGATATTTGTTCAGATCCGTGTGAGAAAAGTGCTCAAAATCGTTAAGGAAATCCTCATACGGCATGTAAAACTGACCGTAGGTCGCATCGGAGGACGTGGAAAGCGGCATTCCGGTCATTTCCCGCGAGCCGTCCTCGTTGTATTTCAGAGAATGTGTGCTGTAAGGATTTCGCAGCAGCACATAACGTTTTCCGTTTTTCACCACTCCGCCCAAGATGGTGTAGGCGTGCTTAGTGTTTAAGCCGTCTTTCTCTGCCTTGCTGCCGGCATGGAAGACCGTGCGCTGTTCAACGCAGTGGCAGATGCGCTCGAACAGGTCATCCTTGTCCTCCTGCGTTTTCGTGCTGTCGTATTCCGGCGAAACACCGATCAGACGCTCCAAAAATTCGCCGCCGTCGCCGTACCACAGTGACTGGTAGCCGGTCACATTGCCCCTGCCGATGAAGGCACAAGCCTTTTCGATCATCTGCATCCAGAGGGCACCGGCGGACAATGCGTCTGCGCCGCCGATCTGCGGAACTTCCTTGGAAACCCGCACATATATGGGGCGAAGCTCGGTCTTTTCTACACCGACGACCTCAATACCGTCGAGATCGGGATCGTCCGTGTCCGGTGCACTTGCCGGCTCGGCAGATTCTACGACACGCCGTTCAAACAGCCGGACGGTTACGGTGCCGTCGTTATTGTCCTTAATACAACTCCGCAGCAGAGCGGGAGAGCAGTTGACCAGTCCGGCGGTGGCTGCCATCATGTAGCAGTTGGAGACCAGACGCTGCTTGATGTCGTTTACGACCGGCGGGTGGGCGAAAAGCGGTTCGTCCGACTGATCGCTCCAGCTTGTGAATGTACGGATCATGGCGTTTCGCTTGTGACCCCTGCCGGCAGGTCCGGTTTCCTTTGGACGCTTACCTACGAACTGATCCATACATTCCGCGAGCGTTACGTTCAGCGTGCCGTTTGCTCCCTTATTCAGATCATCAAGGAGCTTTTTGACATTCTTTTTTTCAACGCTGGAGAGGTTCGGGTTCTTTAATGCAGATTTACATTCAGCCACGAGCCGTTTGAAATTTGCACGCTCCTTGGTATAGCCGACCTTGTAGCGGCTGTTTTGCACATAGTTGTTCAGCGCATCCTTCACGGGACGAACATCCCGCGACTGCAGTAAATCCCCTTGTTTGCGCAATCTGGCAAAAAAAGCTTCTGCCAGCTCGTCAGAGTGCGTCTGCTTGCACGTTTTTTGCAGCTCCTGTGAAAGCTCGCGCAGCTCCTGATTTGTCGGGATCTGTACCGGATTGGCGGGAGCGGTCTCCATATTCCGTTCGCGCTGCTCCGTGCGCTGTGCGTCCGTGGGCTGGATCGTCACCTCTGCATCCGGATCGTTAAAATGCCGGACGGTCTGATACCAGTTTTCGATATCCTCCTGCGTCAACTGGTCGTCATTCTGCTGCTGAACCGGTGTGCCGTCGAGTGCCACACCGTTTTTTTCGCAATACAGCGTCAGGCGACGCTTGAGCTGCTGGATCATCGGCTCCATTGCTTCAAAGGCCGGCAGTGCTCTCGGTTCGAAACGAAGGTCAGGGCAGTTTTTTTTCAGATACTCATAGTTCTGCACTAACTCCATGTATTCGTTGAGATGCGTACGGATCTCGCTGCTGAGGAACATCTGCGGCGTGAAGTTGAAAAAAAGCAGGGTGTTCAGCATGGATTTGAATTTTGTTTTGGTGGTATTGTTTTTAAGCTCTGTGTGCTCCGCTAACCGCGCAGTCAGTGTCTGACTGGTTTCTGCCGTATATGCAGTTGAATAGAGGAATTTCTGACCGACCTGCTTTTCGGTCTCGCGCAGCTTCTGCTTCGCGGCTTTTTTTGCCTTGAACGAGGAATTTCCAAGCGTTGCGGTGTCCTGCATGGTTGCGGTCTGTTGCAGATAGAGCGCATGGGCATCGACTGCCTGCGTGGGCGCTGCGGTCTGCTGCATCGGGTCTGCGTGGACGTTCTGCATGAGGTTCTGCTGAACCTGCTGCTGAGCTTCCTGCTGCATGGTCTGTGTCTGTACGTTGCTTTGCTGCTGTTGCTGTGTCTGCTGTGGATTTTCTTTACACATTCGGGGTTGCCTCCTTTTTTTGACGTTTATCCATGTACTGCGCAGGCGGTTTGCTTGCGACAGAATGTATGCCATTTTTAATAGTATACACTATATGAGACGATTTGGGGAGAAAAACTTTTGCTTTACGAAAATTTTTTTGTGTGATACGATGAGTCCATCGCGCCAAATGCAGGAAAACAGAGGTTCCCCGACCGCTCCGTGCGCGTCATATTCCATCAGCCGCTCCACTGTGCCGCTGTGTCTCGCTGTCCCTCCAGCCCCGACTCGATGTGTCCTACGCACACATAGTCTGGGGC
>CAZERX010000057.1:0-10756 GCA_964515045.1 uncultured Eubacterium sp. | reverse complement strand
AAAAAAAGAGCCGGTCACCTTTGCAGGTGATCAGCTCTCGCTTCATTGCATATTAGTCCTGAACGTAGGGCATCAGTGCTACGTGACGTGCTCTCTTGATCGCAACGGTCAGTGCGCGCTGGTGCTTTGCACAGTTTCCGGTGATACGTCTGGGAAGGATCTTACCTCTCTCAGAGATGTATCTCTTTAACTTATTGGTATCCTTGTAGTCGATCACATTGTCTTTTCCACAGAATACGCAGACTTTCTTTCTTCTGTGCATCGGCCGTCTCTTTGCGGGAGCGCCGTCTCTGTCACTCTTATTGTAAGGCATTGCTTTTTACCTCCTGTATTATTTCTTAGTCAAACATTTAGTTAAACGGTAATTCCTCATCAATACCATCGGGGATATTCATGAAGCCGTCACCTGCATCGCTGGGTGACGGTCTGTCAGCAGGTGCAAATCCGCCGCCGTTCTGCTGGGATGCGCTCTTGCTCTCAGCGAACTCCTGATCCTCTACGACAACGTCCGTCGTGTAAACACGCTGTCCGTCCTTATTCGTATAAGATCCGGTCTGAATACGTCCGGTCACGAGCACCTTGGTGCCCTTGCGGAAGTATTTCTCTGCGAACTCGCCGGAACGTCCGAATGCCACACACTGAATGAAATCAGCGGTCTGGTCTCCGTTCTGGTTGTTGCGGCTCTGTCGTCTGTCTACTGCTAACGTGTATCTTGCAATCGCCATTGCATTGTCTCCCTGAGAATAACGTACCTCAGGATCACGGGTCAGACGACCCATTAAAATAACCTTATTCATTCTGTTCTCCTATGATCACATCCTGCTGCGATCACGCGCAGGACGGTGCATTCCTCAGCACCATTGTGCTCCGGATCTATTTCTCGTCTGTTCTTACACACAAGAAACGAAGAACGTTGTCCATGATGCGGACATTGCTTTCCAGCTCTGCGGGTGCAGTCGCCTCTGCATCAAAGTGAATGAAGTAGTAGAAGCCTTCGCTCATCTTCTGGATGTCATAAGCTAACTTCTTCTTGCCCCAATCCTCAACATCAGTAATCGTTCCGCCGGCGCGAGTGATGTACTCTTTTGCCTTCTCCACAGTAGCGGTTCTTGCATCGTCTTCGATCTTGGCATTCACAATGAGTGCTAATTCATAATTGTGCATCGTTTTTACCTCCTTTTGGTCTCTGGCCCATAAATCCTTATGAGCAAGGAAACATAGTTCACGAATAGGTATTTTAGCACGTTTTTTTGCAAAATGCAAGGGATTTTTTGGTTTTTTCGCAATTCGCAATTTCCGGTGATCTCGTCGATCTGCCGCAGCTACTCGTCTGATAATGCCGCGCTACTCTCTGCGCAGTGCCTTGGTGTTTTTCTCCACGAGCTTCCGCGCGATCATGATCTGATGTCCGCAGCCCTGACACGCCAGCCGAAAATCCGCACCGACACGCAGGATCTTCCAGTCGTGGCTGCCGCAGGGATGTCCCTTTTTTAATGTAACGATGTCTCCGATCTGATAATCCATGGTCTTTCCTTTTCTGTGTTTTTATCTGAAACTGCTTGAATTATTTGTTTGTCAATGCTATGATAGCTATAAGGAAAGCACCCACTCCTAAGGTGGATGCTCCGAGTTTAGGTTTATGTGTGTCCTGACGGACAACGCCTATCCTGTGGGTCAGACAGGATAGGCATTTTTATTTCTGCTTTCTTTTTTTATCAAGAAAGGCAAGCAACGCAACAACTAAGCTACCAAAGGACATCAGCAATGCCAATATTCCTATAAATACTGAGATAATCTCATAAGCTGTCATCTATGCCACCTCCCTTCTTATGTATTTTTACATACACTCGGGAGGCTGCCACCCTGTCATGGGTGCTCTCCATGCTCTCATTCTAGCACATACCATTCCCTGTGGACAACCGATTTTCTATTTTTTCACCATATGCTCCCGCAGCGCCCCAAATACCGTACCGAGTCCCTCCTGTATCACGAGGTCTGCGCGGCTGTCCATCGGTGTCGGTGTTTTGTTGATGAGGACGAGCTTATCTCCATGATAATAGTCGATCAGCCCTGCTGCCGGATAGACCGCCAGCGACGTGCCGCCGACAATGAGCATGTCCGCATGGCTGATGTCATGGATCGCATTCCGCAGCGTCTGATCGTCCAGCCCTTCCTCATATAAAACGACATCCGGCTTGATCCTGCCGCCGCACGCGTCGCAAAGCGGCACCGGATCGTCCGATTCGAGGATATACCGCGCGTCGAACAGCTTGTGGCAGCGCTGACAATAATTTCTGTGCACGCTTCCGTGCAGCTCCAATACACGCTTTGACCCTGCTGCCTGATGCAGTCCGTCAATATTCTGCGTCACGACCGAGGTCAGTCTGCCCTCTGCCTCCAACTGCGCGAGCACCTCATGCGTAATGTTCGGCTTTACGTCCAAGCACAGCATCTTATCGCGGTAAAACCGATAAAATTCCTCCGTTTTCGCGAGATAAAAGCTGTGACTGAGGATCGTTTCCGGCGGGTAATCATAGCTCTGGTTATACAAGCCGTCCACACTGCGAAAATCCGGTATCCCGCTCTCCGTACTGACACCCGCTCCGCCGAAAAAGACGATCGAAGCGGAAGCCTCCGCCATCTGTATAAATTTCTGGATCTGATCTGTCATGGCACTGCCTCCTTTATCTTTCCTCATTATACGCGTATTTTTACCCGCAGGCAATTCTCTACGCAAACATTCCGCTCCCTGCGACCGTCCGGATGGCCTCCAATGCCTGCTCATAACTGACCGGATGATTTTGAAAGTATGTAGTAATGTCCGCGTAATCCTTCCGATATACGTCGTTTTCTATGATTTGATTCAATAACTCCGGTATATCCACACCCGACACGGCAGACGGACATATATTCGTGGCTGCCCGATGCGCGCGCACCTGCATGACGAGCTGACGAAAGCTCTCATCAAAAGCAACGTGCGGTAAGAGCATGTACACATCGTACATATGTCTCGAATACCGTTTTGTTTTCCCCTGCAGATAATAATCACACAGCGCAAACACCTTATCCGCCAGCGTCCGTTCCAGTTGCTGTACGTTCATGTCAAATGGGATCAACCCATACTGATCCGCTATCTCGGAATGATTCTGCTGCAGATACTGACCGACATAGCTGCCAACCGGAAGTTTAATGACCGGAAATGCCTGCGAAACGAGCGAAATCTCCATTTTCACACCCTGCGACAGCCTGTTTTCTACTTCCAGATGTTCCAATGGGCAATATGAAAATGTATAACAGTTATAATCCCTCCCGCTCCTCGCCAGCTCCCAGTCAACGATCGGCATTCCCAAAAAGCGACTGATACCGGCAATCGTATCATTTTTCAAATGCCTTCTCTCCCCCTGTGACAGCCGTCCGCAAAATGTAATATCAATATCCTCTGAAAATCGGTCGATCACATGATAGCATTTCGATAATGAAGTACCGCCCTTAAAAACGCATTCCGGACAGTCTTTTGCAAGCTCCCGCAAAAGCATGGTCACATAATAATCCTTTTCGACGATCGCTACCGCCATACCCAATTCCTCTGCCGCAGAGAGCACGATCTCCCGAAATAACTCTTTCTCATTGTGTAAAAGCATGATACAGCCTCGTTTCATAAATTGACTTGTAAACTCTGTCCGGAAACAGATCAATATATTGATCGATCTTCTCCTGCCGGATCTCAAACGCACGTACATATGCACACAATCGTTCCGCCGCAGCTTCCATATCATCGTCTACATATCGATCCAGATCCTTTAACAGATCCAGTAACTGCAATTCCCTGTAGTTTTCATCCGTAATCTCCGTGCGCGGTTTTCTCAATATGATCTTTTGATTTTTCACATGTACTTCCCGACATTTTGCACTCGCCTGATTACTGACAATCTCCAGCGTGTACGGAACTTGCACAGTCAGACCAAGCTGATTCGCAAATGTAAAACCGGAATAATAACCATCCACGCGCTGATTTCTCGCGATATATTTATATTTTGCAACCTCAGCCGCAGACAGAGACACACCTCCGCCCAGTCGGGTTGCACCTTTCATATAATAAATACCGGTATCATATCTGGTGATCTTTCCATTATCACAAAGCACCTTGAACATCTGACGAAGATTTGTGTCCGTAACATCTAACTCTATGTCAGACACAAAGATCGGTTCATTTTCCTTGTATCGTTCCTTCAAATATTCCAATAGCATCCGCATCACCTCTAACGTATCTTGTCCGTATTGGTCAAATTTTATTATATTATAACCGGATTTTACCTGCCTTGTCAAGATACGTTATGGCCGTGAGTTCTCCACCCTGCACATCACCCGACACAGCACCACTGCCACCAGCGTACTGACCAGCGTGGCGACGATGGAAGGACCTACGATGGCGGTCGGGCTGGTGCTGCCGTACTGACTGCGGTAAGCGATCATATTGACCGGTATGAGCTGCAATGAGGAAATGTTCAGCACCAGAAAGGTGCACATCTCTGCACTCGCCACACCCTTTTTTCCGCCGCTTTGCTCGGACAGGCGCAGCAGCTCCTGCATCGTCTCCAGTCCCGCCGGTGTCGCCGCCCAGCCCAGCCCGAACACATTCGCGATGAAATTCGACGCGATCAGCTCATTCGCGCGGCTGTCAGCCGGCAGGCGCGGAAAAAGAAACCGCAGCAGCGGGCGCAGCTTTCTGGTGCACGCGGCGAGAATACCGGTTCTCTGCGCGATCTCCATAAGCCCGCTCCACATCGCGATCACACCCGCCATCGACAGTGCCAGCTCCACGGCTTCCTTCGCGGAAGCGACCGCCGCCTGCGACACCTGCGAAAAGCCGCCGCAAAATGCGCCGAACGTCACGCCGACGACGATCATCATACCCCATAAAACATTCATAATCTCTAAGCCTTGCTTTTTTTGCAGTATATGCACGTAATCTCCCCCGCGTGCATATCTTATGGACGAAGGATCCATAAAAAGGAGCTGTCCATGAGCTTTCTGCTGTTTCTCTCCGATGCCGCCATCCCGCTGGTGATCTTTGTGATCGTCGCCTATGGCTTACTCACAAAATGCAATATCTACGACGCATTTATCCACGGCGCGGCACGCGGACTGAAAATAACCGTCCAACTGCTCCCGACCCTGATCGGACTTCTGATCGCGGTCGGCATCCTGCGCGCCAGCGGCTGTCTGCCGTACCTTGCATCGCTGCTCGCTCCGCTCTGCGGCCGGCTGCACTTTCCGCCGGAGCTTCTGTCCGTCGCGCTGGTCAGACTCTTTTCCTCGTCCGCAGCTACGGGACTGGTGCTGGACATCTTTAAGGAATACGGAACAGATTCCCTGCAGGGACTCGGCGCATCCATCCTGCTGAGCTGCACGGAAGCCGTCTTTTATACCATGTCCGTCTATTTTATGTCGGTGCACATCAAAAAAACGCGTTGGACGCTGCCGTGTGCCCTGCTGTCGGCGCTCGCAGGGATTGCCGTGAGCATCCTGCTGGCACACGCGATGCTGTAATGCCCTGTCCATGCATCAGTGTGTGCCCCAGCTCTCATAATCCGTGTGCAGATCGTATTTCATGTCGAAAAGCAGGCAGTCACCGTCCAAAAAGGTAAACCTCGCACCTGCCGCATCCGTCCGCTCGTACTCAAAGCCCTGTAATCCCCACATATTACAGTAGCCGTTCGGCGCGTTCGTCGGGTTGCAGTAGCTCAGATGACGTATACCGTCACGATATGACGTGATGGAAAACCTGACGAGCAGATACCCATTCTGCAAAAAAACGGTATCGTCTGCGCGTATCCGTCCGCCATGTGCGCGCAGGTACGCATCCAGCTCTACCGATGCATCCACGGCAAAAAGATCCGGCAATAGCTGATAATCCCCGCTCCATACCTGCACGGACTGCGCCTGCAGCAGCGTATCCCTCACATTCCGCACCGTTACCGGCAGATACCGGCGGTTTTTTGCGGTCAGAACGAGCGGCTGATACACCTCGCTAAGATCACTTTTCCGGTAAAGCCGCACGCGCCGCCGCACCGCACCATCCCGCGATACATAATAATACGTTGGTGTCAGACGGATGCCTGCCGCATCCCCCCGCATGTCTCCGACCGTCAAAAGCTGCAGCCGCACGGTATAGCCAAGCCCGACAGCATGTGCCCGCGCATTGAAGGGATGCGACCCCGCAAGCACCGGAAGGATCCCGTCCGATGCGCGCGACGCGAGCAGCGTACCCTCCAGATCCCGCCTGCCGACGCGGTAGGAAAACGTATTCCGCTGTCCGTCCGAATGGTAAAACACCTGCTTCCAGCGCGGATAATCGACGATATCCGTGACCGACAGATCATACATCCGGCCGACGACCGTCACCGTAAGCTCATCATAAGCCGCATAGTGCTCCTGACTAAGATTCGCCAGCTCCTGCATCCGTTCTGCGCCATCCGGTACGGAAGATGCATTTTTTGCGATCGTGCGGTAACGGATCCGATAATCCCCCTCGTGCACGCCGACCGGCAGATAAAACGTGTCCGTTAGGTCATCAGACAGCGTGATCCACGTCTGCTCCGGATAATACTGCTCCCCTGCATAGACCGGAAACGGAAACCGGATCTGCCCGCAGGAGGTATATTTCCGGTAATCACGCGTACCGTAGCCGGTCTGGTCAAGATGCGTGCCGCAGGTCGAGATCCCTGCGCCAAACTCACGCCCCAAAATGAGCGAAAAATGCGCCGTCGGTGTCACCTGCTGATTATGTGCCCGATCATCACTGATCCCGCCTTTGCACACGACCGGCGTATGCACAACAACTCCATCCGTATGCGTAATGTCATGCGTATCCGTATCGCCAACGGCATCGACAAGCCCGCGATAAACGGCAGCCGCCTCAGTCGCATAATACCCATTCGGTCTGCTGTCCGGTATGAGGATCGCCTCACTGCAAAGCTCGGCGGAACGCGCGCCATGCGGCATAAAAGGCTCAGTGGTACGACGTTCCCGATACGCACCGTCCGATACCACCGTACCGTCAATGGACAGGCTGTCATTCCGCACGCGGATCTCACCGGTGATCTGCTCGGCGATCCGCTGCAGCTCATTCATCGTGATCCCGTTGCCGGACGACAGATCCCCGCCATACACGGACGTATGCGCCTGCGGCATGATCCGGTACTCATCCCGATCGCGCTCCACCTGCAGCTTTGGCGCATACACCTGCGAAAAAGTCACCGTCTGCTGTCCGAGCGCATCATTTTGCACCTGCACGCGGTCAAGTGCGTAAAAATCCAGCCGCTGCAGCCGATAATACGAATACTGCCGCTGCACATATACCGTCACCGTGCTCGTGAACGATGCACTCCCCACGCCGTTTTCCGTCATGACCGGATAGGTATACGTCACGTCGATCGTCACCGGCACATCTGCGACCCCGTACACATGCAGAAAGCGCGCATCAAAATAAAAGCTCTGCACTTCACCGCATACATGCGCCCTTTCACCGGTCGGGATGCCCTTCGTCACATCAAAGGCAGGCTCCTCACACGGCGCAGCCTGCACATACACCCGATCATCCTGACATTCCTTTTTTCCATAAATGATCCGCAGGCTCTCCGTATCCTCATGCTCATTCCGTTCGACAAGCAGCGACGGCACCGGCGGAAAATACACCGCTTTATTAAAATGCGTGCGCAGCATTTCCGGCTCCGACCACCCGCGCGCACTCATGATGCCCGCCGCCGTCGTATAGACCTCACCGTGCAGCGTACCATCTGCATCCATCCAGCCGCACGCCCGACCGTTTTCCACCACAGTCATGATCGCATCCAGATATACCGTGCCGCCATTCTGGTACAGCGCCGCCTGCCATTCCTCCGACGCACTGCCGAGCTTCGTATAGATCTGCTCTGCGCCGCACATAAAATACGTGTAAACATAGTCTGCATCCGAGGGATCCGACCGCGAGCCGGTCTGCGTGAGCCGGATGCGCACATACGGGCCGCCTGCTGCTGCATCCGGCAGCCGTCGGATCGTCCACCCGATCGTACGGTAACGCACACCACCGGTCGCGCGCTTATCCCTCGTCGTCATCTGCAAATTTCCTTGGGAATCAAAATAAAGCTGTTCTTTGTCGTTATTCTCATTTCGGACATTATCTGCGACACAAACCTCCGAAAAAAGACAACAAAAAACGAACACCAAAAGACATACCCGCATCCGTATCCGGCGCGGATCGTTTACTCTCATCATACATTCCTCCCTCATCGTCATAAAATGGGGATCCGGAACATAGAATCTAAGGACATTAGAATTAGGGCTTCATTTTAACATAGTCCCACAGAAAGAGCAATGCAAAAACGATTATCTGACCACAAACTACATTGGATCGTCCGGCTGACGGGTCTGGGACTGTGTCTTGCGCTATTTACCGCGTGCAGCATGTCTGCCTTTTCCTCTCTGCGAAAGACAAAGCAGCCGGACTTTTCCTCCTACACCTGTCAGCTCTTTCAGGAGCAGCTCGCAGGCGACACGTTAAGTCTCCACTATACGCTCGCGGATCCCGAAGCCTATGGTATCGAACGACAGACTCCCACGCTCGGCTCACTAAATGAAGATGCGAATACCATGCAGCGCGTTTCGTGTGAAAACATCCGCGCCGCGCTGAAGCGCTATGACTACGATTCGCTGACCACCTCCGAACAGCTCACCTATGATGTGTTAAGCTACACCATCAGCCAGAACCTGAAGGGCTGCGACTATTACTACTACGATGAACCGCTGAACGCCATCAACGGCATACAGGCGGAGCTTCCGATCCTTCTCGCAGAATACACCTTCCGCACCGTATCGGATGTGGAGGATTACCTCGCGCTGATCGCGCAGACTCCGGCGTACTTTTGTGACATCATAGACTTTGAGGAAAAAAAGTCCGCACAGGGTCTGTACATGCCGACGCTCGCGACCGATGCCATCCAGTCACAGCTCGCATCGCTCCTCTCGCCGCCTGCATTTTCCTTTCTGACGGAAACGTTTACGCAGAAGCTCGAAGGGCTGGAGCAGTTGGATGGAACGGCAAAGGCTTCTTATGAAAAGGAGCATCAGGAGCTGATCGACCGCTGTCTCATTCCGGCATATACCTCCCTGCAGAACGCGCTCTTTCGGCTGCGTGACACTGCTGCCTATGAGGGCGGTCTGTGTCAGCTTCCGCAGGGGGATCCCTACTACCGTTATCTCGTGCAGCAGACGACCGGAAGCTCACGTTCGGTTGAGGAGCTGAATGTCATGATCGCAGAAAAAAGACAGGAAAATATCAAAGAATTGTCTCAGATCATAAAATCGGACAATGATATCTTGTCTGATATGTCTAACGTGAAGTTAAACTTTGACACACCGGAGGAGATGCTCACGCACTTAAAGTCACGCATGACTGCGGATTTTCCGGCAGCCCCCGACAACCGTTTCAGCGTCAAGACCGTCACGCCGTCCATGCAGGACTTCCTCTCTCCCGCGTTCTACCTTACGGCACCGATGGATGATCCGGATGATAACAGCATCTACATCAACCCCGCAGGTGAACGCACGGAGCTTACGCTTTTTACGACACTGGCACATGAGGGCTACCCCGGACACCTGTACGAGACGGTCTGCTCCTATGAGCAGGAGCTTCTGCCGATCCGTCATCTGCTGAATATCGGCGGCTATACGGAGGGCTGGGCGACCTACGCGGAAATGTGTTCCTATCAGTACGCCGGACTGGATGAAACGCTCGCGCGCGCCCTGCAGCTTAACGCTGCTGCCACGTTAAGCCTTTACGCCTCGATTGACATCGGCATTCATCATGAAGGCTGGGATCGTGCGGTCGTACTCGAATTTCTGAGTGATTACGGCATCACCTCCACGGAAGCCGCCGACCGCATTTATGAGCTGATCACGGAAACGCCCGCGAACTACCTCAAGTATTACGTCGGCTACCTCGAATTTCTGGAATTAAAAGAGGATGCCGTGCGACGGTTCGGTGCTGACTATAACGACATCGCGTTTCATCAGGCACTGCTCTCCATCGGCACTGCACCCTTTGACATCATCCGACAGTATCTGCCGGTCTATTACAGGAGCGACTGATACACATCCCGCTTTGAAATACCGCGATCCTTCGCAACGAGCTTCATTGCCTCCTTGCGGGGGATCTCCTGCGCCTCATAAAACGCCATGTGCTCCTCGATCGACATGCTCTCCCATTCACGCTTCGCTTCCTCCTCAAGCTCACGCCGATCCTTTCCATGAACTACAAGGACATATTCTCCGCGCGGTTCATGGTCTTTATAGTACATTAAGACATCCTCGATTGTCCTTTTCTGAATATCCTCATGCTTCTTGGTCAGTTCACGGCAGAGCGTGATGGAACGGTTTCCAAGCACCTCATGCAACTGCTCCAGCGTCGCGATCAGATGATGCGGCGCTTCGTATAAGATGATCGTCCGCGTTTCATTCCGAAGCTCCTCGAGCACCTTCATGCGCTCCTTCTTGTCACGCGGCAGGAATGCCTCGAACGCAAACCGTCTCGTCGGCTGACCGGACGCAGTGAGTGCCGTGATGCACGCAGCAGCTCCCGGCAGCGAGACCACGCGGATACCTTCATCGATCGCGATACGCACCAGCTCCTCCCCGGGGTCTGAAATGGCAGGGGTTCCCGCATCCGTGATGAGCGCGATATTTTTCCCCTGCCGAA
>CAZERX010000056.1:0-10855 GCA_964515045.1 uncultured Eubacterium sp. | reverse complement strand
TGATGACAATGTCCGGCATCTGCTGCTCGATGATGTGCAGTGCGGCTTCACCGTTTGCGGCAGTCCCGATGATCTCAATATCGAGGGAAGCCCAGTCCAGCATGGATTTGATGCCGACCTGTACGAGCGGTTCATCATCCACGATCAGTAGCTTATACATAGTTGTGTTCCTCCGTTGCAGAATCCTCCGGCGCGCATACGAGCGGCGGGAGCGTGACAGTTGCAGTCGTATAGACATTCGGCTCACTGGCAAAGGACAGTCCGTAGGCTTCGCCGTATTCGTACTGCAGACGCTTGTGCACGTTTGAAATGCCGATATCCTTAAAAAAGTTCGATTTATTTTTTGTTTCGTCCGTCAGAATGCTGCACAGCGTCGCTTCATCCATGCCGACACCGTCATCCGTGACATCCACGCAGACATCGCCCGATCCGTTCTCATAGACGTGGATGTCGATCTCACCGGCAGCACCCTTTGGCTCAATGCCGTGAAAGATCGCATTTTCCACGATCGGCTGCAGGGTAAAGCGCAGGATCTCGTTATTTAGGAGCGCATCCGAATCCACGCGTACCTGCATCGTGATACTGCCGCCGTAGCGGTATTTCTGGATCGTGTAATAGTCGTCGAGGAACGAAAGCTCGGCGCGCAGCGGCACGCGCACACGTTCATCCTTCGCGATGTTTTTCAGCAGACGCGAGAGCGCCGTCGTCATTTCGGGAATACCGGTCGCGTGCTGGATGCTTGCCATCCATTTGATGGAATTTAACGTATTGTACAGAAAATGCGGGTTGATCTGACTTTGCAGCATCTGGTATTCATAGTCGCGCTTTTCATTTTCAATGCGGATCTGCGTGTCGATCAGCCGCTTGACATTTTCGGACAGGTCGTTGATGCCCCTGCCGATATCGCCGAACTCGTTGTCCCATTCAATGGCAGGGTCGGCGCTGAAATCTCCGGCAGAGATCTTTTTTGTGCGCGCTAAGATCCGTTCGATCGGGCGGTTGACAAGCCGGTTCAGATAAAACGTGTAGACCAGACCGGCAAGGATGATGAGCAGTGCGATCGAGCCGATGACGTACATAAAGGAGCTGAGCCGCAGGAAGGAGCTTCCGGACGGAACGCTCTGTGTGATGTAGCAGTCGGGCAGGTTGAGCGGACGCGTGACATACTGCGTGCGTCCGTCCGCACTGGAAACGGATACCGTCGTATCGGAAAAAAGCAGCTCATTTTCGACCGTCCGGCTGTCCCAGAGCGGCGCGTCAAGAAGCACTAGCGAGCCTTGTCTGTAAGCATACACCTGATCCGCGATGGTCAGATAAAAGCTGTTCTCAGAGTCGTAGGCGTAGTCGCGGATGGCGTTTGTAAAAAATTCCGGCTGCAGCTCGACCATCACCCAGCCGAGCACTGAGGAATTGTAGGGGTGATAGATCGGACGGATGATCGGGAGTACCGGCTTTTCGCCGCGCATCAGCGGATCATCCACAAAGCCCATCGAAAGATCGAGCGTCGGTGAGTACAGTGCTCCGTCGAAATAATCCTGCTCCATCAGGATAGACGGAACATTTGCAGTCGTGGAATAAGACGCAGAAACGATCTGGATATAATAATCACTGAAATTGCTGACGACCATACGCTGGACATAGCCCGCAGAGGAGCTTCGGATGATGCTGTTGTACTGGTCGTTCAGCCGCTCATAGAGCGAGCGTCTGGAATTGCCGGAATTGTCACCGTAGAGCTGATAGGGCAGGAGCTTCGTGTTGACCTGACACCAGCGCACCAGTGACAGGATCGGTTCTGCATCCGTATTGATGGCATCGGTGATGTGCGAGACGTTCAGCTCCGCATCGTGCATCAGATTATTTTTATTATAATGATAGAAAATACTGTAGCTGATCCCTGCCACGAGAAGCCCCATGATCAGGGAAAACGTGATGGAGATCATCAGTATTTTTTTCTTGATGGAGATTCGCATGTCCGGCTCCTTTTACAGCATGTTATGTCTTTTTTTCGTCAGATAATAAAATATTACATCTTTTTCGGAAAAATTGCATCTTTTTTCTCACGCAGATGAAAAAAGTGCCAAAAATAAAAAAATCTGCCATTTGAAAGGAACCTTGAAAATCATATACTTAGTTCATACAAAAACAGTTCGAAAAGAACCACAAATAAGGGAGGACATGAAAATGAAAAGAAAAGCATTAAGCGTACTTTTAGTCGGCGCAATGGCAGCATCCATGCTCGCAGGCTGCGGAAGCAAGGCTGATACGGCAAACGATACGGCATCCGATGCACCCGCAGATACCGCAGATGACAAGACGGAGGAGCCTGCGGACGATACCGCAGATGCTGCGGATGATACGGACGCAGAAGCGCTTACCTTAAAGTGGGCTGTGTGGGATCAGGATACGACACCCTACTGGCAGGCATTGAAGGATGAATATGAAAAGAAAAACCCGAATGTTACGATCGAGATGGTTGACCTTGGATCTACGGATTATATGACGGTGCTTGCGACCGAGCTGTCCGGAAGCGGATCTGATTTCGACCTCGTAACGATCAAGGATGTTCCGGGATATGCAACACTGGTTCAGAAAAATACGTTAGAGCCGTTAAATTCCTACATCGAGAGCGCAGGCATCGACCTTAGCGAGTACGGCGGAACGACCGATCAGGTAACGGTAGACGGTGAGCTGTACGAGATGCCGTTCCGAAGCGATTTCTGGGTACTGTTCTACAATAAGGATCTGTTCGATGCAGCAGGCGTTGACTATCCGACCAATGACATGACCTTTGATGAGTATGATGCACTGGCGCGCAAGGTCGCATCCGATGAGTTCGGCGCACAGGTATATGGCACACATTACCATACATGGAGATCAGCCGTACAGTTATTCGGTATCCTTGACGGAAAGCACACCATCCTTGACGGCGATTATGAGTTCGTAAAGCCTTATTACGAGATGGTACTCTCTCAGGAGGATGACGGTGTCTGCCGTGATTACATCACACTGAGCACTGAGGGACTGCATTATTCAGCAGCCTTCTCTAGCGGAGACGTAGCAATGATGAACATGGGATCATGGTATATTTCCACCCTGATGAGCAGCCTGTCGAGCGGCGAGTATGATTCCAGCCTGTGCGGCAACTGGGGCATGGTAAAATACCCGCACGCAGACGGCGTAGAGGCAGGCTCTACACTCGGCACCATCACCGGTATTTCCGTAACGAGCGCATCTGACAATAAGGATGCTGCATGGGATTTCGTAAACTTTGTATCCGGCGCTGAGGGCGCACTTGTCATGGCAGAGACCGGTAACTTCCCTGCACTCATGACCGACGATGCACGTGCAGTCATCACCGGACTGGAGGGCTTCCCGACTGATGATGCAAGTAAGGAAGCACTGACCGTATCTAACCTTTATCTTGAGGTTCCTTACGCAGAGAATGTTTCAGAGATCAACAGCATTCTGGACACCTATCATACCGCGATCATGAACCGCGAGGTAACGATCGACGAGGGTGTTGCAAGCATGAATGAGGAAGTCGGAAAGGTTCTCGGTAATTAAACCTATAAACCTAAATTGTAGTTCGTTGAGTTGTTTGGAGGGGGCTGGCGCAGGTCAGCCCCTTTTCCATACAGGGACGATCGGACGGAAGGAACGGGTGACTGAGAGGCAGTGACCGGACAGAGAGGAGTCAGAGGGATGCAGACGACCAGACAGGCGGCAGGCGCACTTACCGTGACGGCTGCGCAGATGGAAAAAAATAAAAAGCGCCGCGAGCGCAAACGCAATGCGATCGCATATTCGTTCATTGCACCGAATTTTATCGGCTTTGCCGTATTTACACTCGTCCCGATCATATTTGCATTTGTACTTGCATTTATGGAATGGGACGGAAACAATCCGATGCAGTTCGTCGGATTATCGAATTTTGCAAAATTAAAGGATGATACATTCTTTCTTGCAGCATTGAAAAATACGATCATATACTGTGTCGGTACGGTTCCGCTGACGATGATCGCGTCGCTCGCACTGGCGATCGTTCTGAACCAGAAGGTACGCTTCCGCGGATTTTTCCGTACCGTTTCCTTTTTCCCGTATGTGGCATCGCTGGTGGCGATCACCTCCGTATGGTCGATGATCTTTCACCCGAAAAAGGGACCGGTCAATGCGATCCTCTACTATGTGTTCAAGGTGGCGAATGAGGATCTGCCGAACTGGTTCGGCGGCGGGCTTGTCATGTTCACGCTGATCCTGTTCAGTGTGTGGAAATACATGGGCTATTACATGGTCATCTATCTGGCAGGTCTGCAGGGCATTTCCGGTGAGCTTTACGAGGCGGCGAGCCTTGACGGTGCGAATACGTGGCAGAAATTCCGCTATGTGACATGGCCGCAGCTCCGACCGACGACCTTCTTTGTCATCGTCATGCTGACGATCAACTGCTTTAAGGTCTACGATATTGCAGTCATGCTCGCAGGCGGCGGCGACGGTAAGCTGTCCAATTCAGCGACCGTGCTCGTTTACTACATTTATCAGAACGCATTCAATTATTGGAAGCTCGGTTACTCCAGTGCGATCGCGATGGTGCTGTTTGCACTCGTGCTGATCGTGACACTGATCCAGTTCAAGGGCGAATCCAAGTTTTCAAATTCATAGGAAGGGAGCGGAAAAGACATGAAATCAGCAAGTAAAAAAAGACGGCTCGGTAAATTTTTCGTTTACCTGATCCTGATACTGATCGCAGCGGCGATGCTGCTTCCGTTCCTCTGGATGCTCTCTGCGTCCATCAAGACGGATCGTGAGGTATTTCAGATGAATCCCTTTGTGTGGATCCCTGAGACTCCCAGATGGCAGAATTATGTGTACATCTGGACAAAGATCCCGTTTGCGACCTTTGTAAAAAATACCGTATTTTTGACGATCGTCGTTACGATCCTGCAGCTTCTGACGAGCAGCTTTGCGGCATATTCCTTTGCAAAGCTCAATTTCAAGCACAAAAATCTGCTGTTCATGGCATATATCGCGACGATCGCGATGCCGTGGCAGGTGTACATGGTGCCGCAGTTTATCATGATGCGCAGCTTCGGATTAAATGACAAGCTGCTCGCGATGATCTGCCTGCAGGCATTCTCGGCATTCGGCGTATTTCTGATGCGGCAGTTTTACATGGGTATTCCCGATTCGCTGTGTGAGGCGGCGCGTATCGATGGCATGAGTGAGTACGGCATTTACGCAAAGATCATGCTGCCGCTGTCAAAGCCGGCGATCTCGACGCTGACCATTTTTACCTTCGTCAATACGTGGAACGATTACTTAGGACCGCTCATCTACTTAAAGACCGAGTCCAAAAAGACGATCCAGCTCGGACTGAAAATGTTCATCGGACAGTATTCCTCCGAATATGGTCTGATCATGGCAGGCTCCGTGCTGTCACTGATACCGGTGCTGATCGTGTTCCTCTGCCTGCAGAAATATTTTGTTGAGGGCGTAGCGAATACCGGTGTGAAGGGCTAGGAGGTATGTGATGAAGTGTTCATTTGATACATACGGCGAGCTTACGGACACGCAGCTTTCGCGCGCACTGGATTTTGCGCTGGCACAGGTCACGGCGAACCTGCCGCAGTTTACCGATCATTTTCAAAAGGCGTACAGCGAGAACGGCTTTTATGCGCCGATCGAAAATGATTACTGGACGACAGGCTTCTGGAGCGGCGAGGTGTGGCTGGCATACGAATATGCACTTGCAAAAGGAGATCGGGAGTCGGCAGCAGCACTGCGGCACACCGGTGAGGTGCACGTGGATTCGTTTTATGAAAGGATCGTAAAAAAGATCGCGGTCGATCATCATGATATGGGATTTCTGTATTCGCCCTCCTGCGTGGCAGCGTATAAGCTGACCGGCAGTGAGAAGGCAAGGGAGGCAGCGATACGCGCTGCCGACCAACTGCTGACGCGGTATCATCCCGTCGGGGAATTTCTGCAGGCGTGGGGGCCGATGGACGGCGCGGACAATTATCGGCTGATCATCGACTGTCTTTTGAACCTGCCGCTCCTCTACTGGGCGAGCGGAGAGACCGGCGAGGCGCGTTACAGGGAGATCGCGGAAAAGCATATCCACACGGCTGTGGCGAACGTCATCCGTGAGGATGCGTCCACATGGCATACCTTTTATTTTGATCCGCAGACCGGAGCGCCGGATCACGGCGCGACCTGTCAGGGCTACCGCGACGGCTCGGCATGGGCACGCGGTCAGGCTTGGGGCATTTATGGAATGGCACTCGCGTACCGCTACACGAAGCGGCGTGGATATATCGACATTTTCCGGCGCGTGACGGATTATTTCCTGCAGCATCTGCCGCAGGATCTCGTGCCGTTCTGGGATCTCGAATTTACCGATGGCGACGATCAGCCGCGGGATTCCTCGTCGGCATCCATCGCAGCCTGCGGAATGCTCGAAATGAGCCGTTATCTGGAGGAGCCGGAGGCAGGGATTTATACGTCACTGGCGAAAAAGCTCCTGCGCTCCGTTGTTGAAAATTATGCAGTTGCAGATCCGTCCGTTTCTAACGGTCTGGTGCTGCACAGTACCTATTCCAACCATTCGCCGTACAATACGTGCAACCATTACGGTGTGGATGAGTGCAATTCATGGGGCGATTATTTTTACATGGAAGCACTGATGCGGCTGTATACGGACTGGAACGAATACTGGTAGGATGTCACAGGGGCAAGAGGAAGGAAGCTGTGAAATATGAAAAAAGAAGCATTTTTTGACCGTCCGGCGCACTGCTATTTTATGGATGATGCGCAGGCGATCGCGCGGTATTGCAGGGAGCGCTGGCCGGAGGATGTGCAGGCGCTGATCGAAGGTGCCGACAATATCTGTGAAAAAACATTTTTATTTAATCTGAAATGGGATCTGGAGCGTACCTTTGTACCGATCCATTTTGACGGAGCCGTGGACTGGCACATCAATCCCGCAGGGGATCAGGAGTTTGTCTGGGCGTTCAACCGGCACCGGTTTTTTATCACGCTCGGACAGGCGTATCAGTTTACCGGTGATGAAAAATATGCGCGCTGTTTTACGGAGCTTGCGGACGACTGGATGCGGCGCGTGCCGCTCACGGAGGAAAATAAAAAAGGGCCGTGGCGCTCGCTGGAAGCAGGCTTTCGCGGGGAATACTGGAATAAGGCACTGCAGTATTTTAAGGACAGTGACGCGGTGACGGAGGAATTTTTGGACCGGTTTTATGAAAATATGCTCGTACACGCGGAGTATCTCATCGCATGCGATTCGCCGTACCGCTACATGTCCAACTGGGGTGTGATCGAAAATCACGGTCTTTTTGATCTGGCGCTCATGCTGCCACAGAATGAAACAACGCGCCGGTATGCGAGGATCGCGCTTGAGCATCTGGAGCTGCAGGCTCGGATGCAGGTGATGGAGGACGGTATGCACTGGGAGCAGTCGCCGATGTACCATAATGAGGTGTTCCACTGCTTTCAGGATGTGGTGATCCTCTGTCGGAGAAATGGGATCACGATCCCGCAGACGCTCATGGAGCGTCTGGAGCGGATGGCGCGGGCAAACCGCCTGCTGGCACGTCCGAACGGTCATGAGCTGATGATGGGCGACAGTGACGATGTCGATGTATCTGACCGCATGAGTGAGGCGGCGTATCTTTTTATGGACGGCAGTCTGAAGCCGGAAACGGTCAGCGAGCTGGATTACGGCAGTATCTGGGATCTGGGGCTGGCGGCGAACGTGCGCTATCAGGCGTTGGAGCGCAAAGCGCCGGAGCAGACCTCCGTCTGGATGCAGGACAGCGGACATGTCGTGCTGCGGAACGGCTGGTCGTCCGATGCCGATATGCTGCATCTGATGTGCGGAACGCTCGGTGCGGGTCACAGTCATGGCGACAAGCTGCACATTGATCTTGTGATGGACGGCGAGGATGTGCTGATGGATGCCGGACGCTTTACCTATGTAGACGGCGCAGACCGCAGGGAGTTCAAGGATCCGTCCGCGCACAATACGGTCACGGTGGACGGCAGACCGTTTTATGAGTACAAGGATTCGTGGGAGTGCACGAAGCTCGCGGCGGCGGTAAAGCCGCATTACAAGCGGTGCGGCACATATGAATACATCGAAGCCGCGAACCTTGGCTATATGGATCAGTCGGGCGGTGTAATGATCCGCCGCAGGGTGATCTCACTGGCGCAGGAGGTCTATATCATCGCAGATGAGCTGTATACCGGCGATGCGCACAGCTATGAGCAATACTGGCATTTTAATCCGTCGGGCAGTGTGCAGGCGGCATCCGGCAGGCGTTACATTTATGAGGGAACGAACACGCGGGCGCGGTTTGAGTTCGTGAGCGGAGCGGCAGAGGTTTCGCAGGGAAAGTCGCGGCTCGCGCGGTACTATAATTTTTCTGAGGAAAATGATATGCTGAAGGTACAGGCGGCAGGTGACGGCTTTGTATCCCTGCTGACGGTGATCAGCAAGGATCGGCTGGATGTGCAGACGGAAAAGATCTCCGTGATCTCTGCACTAAAGCGCTGTACCTATGCAGACCGGCAGGCAGAGGCGCTGCGCATTACGGTCGGTGCGACCGGTGCGCAGTATGTTGTCAGCATCTGTCACGAGGAGGTCAATTCGCCGACGGATCTTATAGAGGTAGATGGCTGCCTCGGCTATGGAAACGTCATCGTTTTTGACCGGTCGAAGGAAACGCTCGTCGGAACGGTATTAGACATGTAAAAAAGGAGGCGCGAAATGAACAGTATTTTCAGCTTTGACAATCCGGTATGGAATTTTATCGGAAAGCTCGCAGACATGGTGATGCTTACCCTGCTTTGGTTCGTGTGCAGCCTGCCGGTGGTCACACTTGGCGCGAGCACAGCGGCATTGTATGAGGTGATGTTAAAGCTCACAGAGGATCGGGAGGGAAATATTTATTCCTCGTTCTTTCGTGCCTTTCGTGAAAATTTTAGGCGCGCGACGCTCTGCTGGCTCATCATGCTCGCGGCAGGGCTTGTGCTGTGCGGGGATTTTCTGATCTGCTGGCAGCTCCGCGAGACTGCGGCAGCGAAGGTGCTGCTCATCGTATTTCTCGTGCTTGCGGTGGTTTATCTGATGATGCTCACGTATCTTTTTCCGCTGCTCGCACGGTGCGATACGGACTGCAAAAACTTATTTCTGCTCACCTTTCTCCTGCCGTTTCAAAGGTTCGGGTGGACGGTGCTCATGCTTGCGGTCACTTTTTGCGTGCTTGCAGTCGGCGTGTTCGTGCAGTGGATCTTTTTATTTATTTCCGTCGGACTCATCGCATATATCCATGCGCGGATCTTAAACCCCATGCTGGAGTCGATGGGGCTTGGACTGCCGGATACGGCGGACGGTGCGTATGAGATCCCGTATTAGACGTAAAGGAGGAATAAAATGTTATATCCGAGAGAAAATGATGCCCGCGCGGTGATCGATCTGTCCGGTATCTGGGAATTTTGGCTGGGCGATGACACCGAGCCGGCAGATACCTGTAAAATGCCGCAGGACACGGAGCCGATCGCGGTGCCTGCTTCCTATAATGACCAGAAGGATGTGCTGGAATACCGTGATCATTACGGCTATGCCTATTATGCGAGGAGCATTACGATCCCGCGCTTTTTTGACGGACAGCGTCTGGTGCTCCGCATGGATGCGGTCACACACGGCGCGAGGGTGTATCTGAACGGAACGCTCCTTACGGCGCATCAGGGCGGTTTTCTGCCGTTTGAAGCGGAGCTGACCGGACGGATACGCGCGGGAGAGCGCGCAGAGCTGCTGATCGCCGTGGATAATCGGATCAGTCAGAGCACGCTTCCGATCGGGAATGAGGACGTGGCGTTTTTTGGCTCGGATAATGCAGGCGTGCCGAGCGTGGAGGCAGCGAAGCTGTGGCGGAAAAAACAGAATCTGCCCGCATTTGACTTTTTTAACTATGCGGGCTTAAACCGTCCGGTGCGGATCTATACAACGCCGCAGTCTTACATTTCGGATGTGACGGTCGTTACGGAAACGGACGGATCGGATGGGGTCGTTTCTTATGAGATCAAAACGGCGGGTGCACCGACGGATGCACCGGTGCAGGTGCAGATATTGGATGCGGACGGTACAGCGGTGGCTTCGGGCGAGGGCGCATCGGGGCGGCTGTCCGTGAAGGCTGCAAGGCTCTGGAATCCGTATCCCGATGAGCCGTATCTGTACACGCTGCGCGTCTGCTTCGGGGCGGATATTTACGAGCAGCCCTTCGGTATCCGAACGGTAGAGGTGCGCGGCACGCAGTTCCTCATCAATGGGAAGCCGTTTTATTTCAAGGGCTTCGGCAAGCACGAGGACAGTGCGTTCCACGGACGCGGTCTGGATCAGTGTCTGAATGTCAAGGATGTGAACCTCATGCACTGGCTGCACGCGAATTCGTTCCGCACCAGTCATTATCCGTATGCGGAGGAAATGTATGAGCTTTGTGACCGTGAGGGGATCGTGATCATTGATGAGACTCCTGCGGTCGGCATCAATGCGGGCGGGTCGAGAGATCCGTATGAGTATCCGATCCTTGAGCATCACAGACAGGTTTTAGCAGACATGATCGCGCGGGATAAAAATCATCCGTCGGTCGTGATGTGGTCGATGGGAAATGAGCCGGACACGGAGCATTTTCCGAAGGAGGCATACGATTACTGGCATGCGCTGTATGAATATACGCATGAGCTGGATCCGGCGGATCGGCCGGTGACGTTCGTCTGCTGCCAGAATGATTATGAGTCGGATCTCATCACGCGCGCAATGGATGTGGTCTGCATCAACCGT
>CAZERX010000055.1:0-10972 GCA_964515045.1 uncultured Eubacterium sp. | reverse complement strand
CGGACAAACGGTTTTCAAGACCGCCTCGTTATGACCACTTCGATACCTCTCCGTGCGCTGTTTTGTTTTCGCAATCAGCGAATATTATATTATCATTCACCGGCGGATATGTCAATAGTTAATTTGAATTTTTTAGGAATAATCGTGCAATTTCCAGATCCTCCGGTGTCGTAACCTTGATATTACGGTAAGAACCCTCGATGAGCCGGCTTTTTTTGCCGCAGGCAAGCTCAAGCACCTGCGCGTCGTCTGTCACATTCTGCGTCAGATCTCCGGATAATACCTGCTCATATGCCTGCAGGATGTCCGCATACACAAATGCCTGCGGAGTCTGCACCTGCCAGAGCGCGCTCCGATCCGGTGTCTGCACGGCATACTGATTGCTGTCGCTGACCTTGATCGTGTCCTTGACCGGCATTCCGGCTATGCACGCATGATCCGTCACGACTGACTGCATCAGCCGCGTGAGAAGCTCCTGCGTGATGCACGGACGCGCACCATCGTGGATCAGCACATAATCTGCCACTCCCATCGCCCGCAGTCCGGCATAGACCGACAGATACCGCTCGCTGCCGCCTGCGACCACTGCATCGACCTTCGTAAAGCCATAACGCTCTACGATCTCCTTTTTACAATATTCCTCCTGCCCTGCCGCAGTGACCAGCACGATCCGATCAACCCTGCTTTCTTGAAAACAGCGCAGGGCATAGTAGATCAGCGGATACCCGTCCAGCATGAGGTACTGCTTGGGTGTCGTACTTTTCATCCGGCTGCCGGAGCCGCCCGCGAGCACGATCGCACCATATGTCACATGTTCCATGTCAGCGTTCTCCCAGCTTTAGGTTCGGCACGGCATTCAGCTCCCAGCCGTCACGCCTGCCTGCAAGGTATTCATAGTAGCCTGCTGCCCCGATCATCGCTGCATTGTCCGTGCAGAGGATTGGCGCCGGATGATAAAACGCTACGCCCTTTTTGGCGCACGCCTCCTCCATCGCAAGGCGCAGTGTCTGATTCGACGCAACACCGCCTGCGATCGCAAATTTATCCATCCCATATTCGTCGATCGCGCTCATGGCATGATCCACAAGCACTTCGATCACCGCATGCTGGAAGGATGCTGCAACATCCGCCTGCACGATCGGTTCTCCCTTCATATTCGCACCGTTCAGATAGTTCAGCACCGCAGATTTCAAGCCGCTGAATGAAAAGTCGTAGCGTCCGTCTGCCACCTTGGGCTGCGGAAACCGGATCGCGAACGGATCACCCTCATGGGCGGTCTTTTCGATCTTTGGTCCGCCCGGATAGCCCAGTCCGATCGCGCGTGCGACCTTGTCAAACGCTTCGCCCGCCGCATCATCCCGTGTTTTTCCAAGGATCTCATAGCTGCCGTAATCGGCGACGCGCACAAGATGCGTATGTCCGCCGGATACGACCAGACATAAAAACGGCGGTTCCAGCTCTTTATTTTCTATATAATTCGCACTGATGTGTCCTTCTATGTGATGCACACCGATAAGCGGCAGCTTTCTCGCGTATGCGATCGCCTTCGCCTCTGCCACACCGACCAGCAGCGCACCGACCAGCCCCGGCCCATACGTCACGGCGATCGCATCCATGTCATCTAACGTCATATGCGCATCATCGAGCGCCTGCCGGATCACCTGATTGATCTTTTCGATATGCTTTCTGGAGGCGATCTCCGGCACAACGCCGCCATAGAGCGTGTGCAGCGCGATCTGCGAGGAGATCACATTCGACCGCACATCCCTGCCGTCCACAACGACTGCGGCAGCGGTCTCATCGCACGAGCTTTCGATTGCCAGTATTTTCACGTTCGTTTTCTTTTCCGTCATTGACCGGTCGTTCCTCCCTTGACCTTCTCAAAGGCTAATATCTTCCATTTGCCCGCATCGTCCCTGCGCAGCAGATACTGCTGATAGGTTCTCGTAAACTGCTTGGAGCCGTCCTTTATAAAATAGGATGCGACGACCTTCGCACCGGACGCGTCGTCCAGATCTATGTATTCCACCTCATTCGAGTCGCAGACATTCGCCTGTATCATATTTTTTCCCTGCCCGCGGAATGCCGACAGCTCCTGCTGCAGGTTCAAAAGGTTCATATCCTCCGGATTGGACGCTAACAGCTCCTCGTCGTAGAGATCGCGCATCTTGCCCGCAAGCGCTTTCTGCTGCTCCGCGCTCAGATCCTCTCCGCCCGTGCCGTACAGCGCCTTCAGATAGCGGTTGAACAGCTTGACCGTCTCGCGTGGTGTCGGCGGATAGTTGGCAGACAGATCATAGTTGGTCAGCTCGTCGATCTCCTGTATCTCCGGCGTGTCCTCCACGGATTTCGGCTTTCGATAGGCAACCAGTGCAAACAGACCCACGATCACGATTGCCACAAATATGATTGCTACGGTTCCTTTTCGTTTGTTCTTCATACGTCAATCCTCCTCAAAATCCAGTTCGATCATCCGTCCGTCTTTGCCGAGCGATGCCGCCGGAAAAATGCTGTGTACCTTGTCCATATAGTTTTCCGCATGAACGAGAGACGGGCTGAAATGGGTCAGCCACAGCTCATTCACGTTCGCATCCTTCGCCACGCGCGCCGCTTCATAAAACGTCATATGCTTGTACTGCCTTGCCTTTTCGAGCTTTTCCGGCTCTGCGTACATGCCCTCGCAGATCAAAAGATCCGCACGATCTGCCGCCTCGACAAGCGAACGTGTCGGTCGCGTGTCCGTACAGTAGGTCAGCTTGATCCCCTTTCGCGGTGCGCCCATCACCATGTCCGGCGTATAGGTCACGCCCTCATATTCGAGCGTTTCTCCGCGCTGCAGCCTGCCCCAGAAATTCTGCGGGATCGGCAGCTTTTTGGCAGCTTCCAGTTGGAATCTGCCTGCGCGCGGGATCTCGATCGTATAGCCGTAGCACAGCACGTTATGATTGACGCGGAATGCGCCGATCTCATAGCCATTGATGGAAAAATGCTGTGCGGCACCGTCGATCTCCAGATAGCGGATCTCGAACGGCAGCTCCGGTGCGATCATGCGGAGTGCGTTCACGACACGCTCCAGCCCTTTCGGCCCGATCATGGTCAGCGGCTCCGTGCGCTCTGCATTTCCCATCGTGAGCAGCATTCCCGGCAGACCACTGATATGATCCGCGTGATAATGCGTAAAACACATGATATCGATCGGCTTTGCACTAAGCCCTGCCTTTTTCATGGCGATCTGCGTTCCCTCACCGCAGTCGATCAAAAGGCTGCTGCCGTTGTAGCGGGTCAGCAGCGCCGTCAGCCAACGGTAAGGGAGCGGCATCATGCCGCCGGTTCCAAGCAAACATACATCTAACATCCGTTTTCCTTTCTCATGGTCCTGATAACGATTACAAAAGCTCTGTCACATGCCGATATTCCGGCGCGAGCACAAAGGTCTGCTCCCACCGTTTGAGACACACCGGACAGATATCCATTTCCTCGAGCACTCCGTCCTGTTCGGACAGATAGCCCCAGCTTTTTCTGATCTGCAGATGATCCTCGTAGCGGCCGCCGATCCGCGACAGCTCATTTCCGCAGCAGTTGCATATGATCTTTCCTTCTTTCTGCATGACGCTCATCCTCCCAACGTACTTCCGCCATCCTGCGGCGATTCGGGTGCAATGCACTCTCCTTTCATTATAAAGGAGCGTTCTGCGTCATTCCACAGGGAACAACTGGTTCTGCTGCCATCACATAGGCATCCTCGACGGGCTTCTCATAAAAGCCCCTGCGCCTGCCCGCGATCTGAAATCCCATTTTCTCATACAGACGGATCGCCGACACGTTCGACACGCGCACCTCCAGCACCGCCCGCGTGATACCGCAGGATACAAGCTGTGCGAGAAGCTGCTGCAAAAGCGCCTGCGCGACACCCTGCCTGCGCGCTTCGGGCGCAACTGCGACATTGGTGATCTCACCCTCATCCACGGTACAATACACGCCGGCATAGCCGAGCAGCCGTTCTCCCTCGTAAGCAACGAAAAACCTCGCATCATCCCCGCTAAGGGCATCTGCAAAACCGTTTTTCGACCACGGCATGGAAAAAACTGCCGCTTCCAGTGCGCTCACCGCATCCAGATCGTCCATGCTCATTGACCGGAGCATCATACCAGCGAATCTCCCGCCAAACGCTTTTCATTCGACTGCCGCTCACGCTCCGCCTGCGACAGACGCAGATAATCCGGCTGATGCTCGTCCGCAGAGACCGCGCAGCCTTTTTGCAGATAACGGATCGCAAGCGCTCCGACTGCCGCCGCGCTCTGTTTGTTCATATGCGCAGGCGCGAAGCTGTACGGCGTATTCAGATGCGCGTCAATATAGTCACGAAATACGGCAACGCCGTCGCCTAAAAATATCACCTTTCGCCCCAGCGCATTGATCTTTTCTACAATGTCCGCGATATCCACGGCGCACTGCGGCTCCAGCACGCAAAGCTCTCCGTTCGTAAATTCGTACAGACCCGTATAGGTCTGGTTTCTGCGCGCGTCCATCAGCGGACAGACGACCGCATCCGTGCCCCAGAGCCGGAACGCAAGTCCGTCCACCGTCGGGATCTCAACGATCGGCTTGTCCAGTGCCAGTCCAAGCCCTTTCGCCGTCGCCGAGCCGATACGCAGTCCGGTGAAGGAGCCGGGACCCTTGGCGATCGCGATCGCGTCGATCGTGTCCAGATCCAGCTCGATCATTTCTGCGAGTGCATCCAGCATCGGAAGCAGCGTCTGCGAGTGTGTCTTTTTATAATTGACGGTGTATTCACCGACCAGATTGTCATCCTCCACGACAGCTACACCGGCAACCAGTCCGGAGCTGTCCAGCGCGAGTATTTTCATAGTTTTCCCTGCCTTTTAACATTCCCTGCAAGTGATCCTTCGATAATCGAAGCCCTTCTGCAGATCCTTTTCGATCAGAAGCTCTGTCCGGCGCGTCGGAAGCAGCTCTCCGATCAGCTCCGCCCACTCGATCAGACAGACTCCGTCGCCGTAAAAATAGTCCTCGTAACCGATCTCATCCATTTCCTCAATGTCTCCGATCCGGTACACATCAAAATGATAAAACGGCAGCCTGCCCTCATCATATACCTGAACGATGGTAAACGTCGGACTGCTGATCGCATCCTCAATGCCAAGCCCCTGCGCCAGTCCCTGCGCAAACACGGTCTTTCCGACACCAAGATCACCACTCAGCGTATATACGGTGCCCGCCTTTGCCTGCTCACCCAGCTTCCTTGCGAGTGCCAGCGTCTCCTGCGGCGAATTACTCTCATATACCATGCTGTTCTCCTAGTCCTTTTTCATTTTGAAACGGTATGCGGGCATATGCTCCTTTGCAAGCGCATACAGCGCCCGATAGGTTTCCTCCGTCATCTGGTCACGCGGTATGACGTTCGCACGGATCCTGCCGCCGTAGAGCAGCACCATCCGTCCGGTGCTCACGAGCTTGTACAACTGGATCCACGGCATCGTCACGCTCTGACCGTCAAACGTTGTGGTGATGCCGTTTTCATCGAATGTATAGTGAATGGGCTTTTCGTACAGCTCATTATTTTTCATCTGCTTTTTCACGCGTGCACGCAGGTTGATCGGCACATAACAGACAACGACCACTGCTGCCAAAAGATACAGCACGTTCGTGGTCATATTTCCGTCGCTCCAGCTCAGTGCGCTGATACACACGAGCAGTACCCCGAGCACGATCGACATCACGCCCTGTGAATTGTGGTAGGCATGGTACAGATTAAATCGGTACATATCCGCGTACTTCATCTGCACATCCAGTTCTATCCTGTCCATCTCATTGACTCCTTCCGGCATCTGTATCTGATGAAAGTATATCATTTCTGCAAACAAAAGAAAAGCGTCAGATTCCTTTCATTGTCAGCGCGATCCTCTTTTTGTCCGGATCAACGGACAGCACCTTTACCTCAACGACATCCCCGACGGACAGCACCTCCAGCGGATGCTTGATAAAGCGGTCGCAGATCTGTGAAATGTGCACCAGTCCGTCCTGATGCACGCCGATATCCACAAACACGCCGAAATCGATGACGTTTCGCACCGTGCCCTTCAGCACCATACCCTCGGTAAGATCCTTTAACTCCAATACATCGCTGCGCAGGATCGGACGCGGCATGTCCTCTCTGGGATCCCTGCCCGGCTTTTCCAGCTCAGACAGGATGTCAGAAAGTGTCAGCTCGCCAATGCCAAGCTCTGCCGCCAGCTTCTTTTTGTCCTTCACCGACCGCGAGATCCCGGCTAACTGCCCCGCCTTCCAGCCGTCCGACGCATAACCGAGACGTTCCAGCAGTTGTCTGGTCGCCGCGTAGCTCTCAGGATGCACACTCGTCGCATCCAGCGGATCCCTGCCGCCGGAAATGCGAAGGAAGCCCGCACACTGCTCATATGCCTTCGGTCCGAGCTTCGGAACCTTTAACAGCTCATTCCTGCTCATAAAACGTCCGTTGGCTTCGCGATATGCGACGATATTTTTTGCCAGCGTTTTGCTGATTCCGGAAATATAACCGAGCAGTGAGGCGCTCGCCGTGTTCAGATCCACGCCCACGCGGTTCACGCAGTCCTCGACAACACCTCCGAGCGCTTCTCCGAGCTTTTTCTGGTTCATATCATGCTGATACTGTCCGACGCCGATGGCTTTCGGGTCGATCTTCACAAGCTCTGCCCACGGATCCTGCAGCCGCCTTGCGATGGATGCCGCACTGCGCTGTCCGACATCAAAATTCGGAAACTCCTCCGTTGCGAGACTGCTCGCGGAATAGACCGATGCACCGGCTTCATTCACAATGACATACTGCACCGGTTTTTTCAGTTCCTTCAAAAGCTCCACAATGATCATTTCCGACTCGCGGGATGCCGTTCCGTTGCCGACGGATATGAGTGAAACATCGTATTTGTCGATCAGTGCCTTTAAGATCTTTTTGGACTCTGCGACCTTGTTCTGCGGCGCGGTCGGGTAGATCACCTTTGTATCGAGCACTTTTCCGGTCGCATCCACGACAGCGAGCTTGCAACCGGTACGGAACGCCGGATCCCAGCCGAGTACCACCTTGCCGGAGATCGGCGGCTGCATCAAAAGCTGCCCCAGATTCTTGCCAAATACACCGATCGCACCGTCCTCCGCCTGCTCAGTCAGTTGTGCACGGATCTCCCGCTCGATCGCCGGTGCGATCAGCCGCTCGTAGCTGTCCGCCACCACCTCACGCAGCACCGGTGAAGTATTCGGATTATCTCTTGTGATCACCTGTTTTTCGAGATAGCGCAGAATGTCCTCCTGCGGTGCTTCGAGCTTTACGGTCAGCACCTTTTCTGCTTCTCCGCGGTTCAGTGCGAGGATACGGTGTCCTGCAAGCTTTCCGACCGGCTCCGAAAAATCGTAATACATCTCATAAACGCTCTTTGCCTGCGCGTCCTTCGCCGCCGAGCGGAGCACGCCGTTTTTCACGGTCATTTCACGGATGCGGATGCGGTAATCTGCTTCCTCGGAGACCATCTCTGCAACGATATCCTTCGCGCCCGCCAGCGCGTCCGCGGCGCTCGCGACCTCTTTTTTCTCATCCACGAAGGCTTCTGCCTCCTCAAGCATCGGCTTTTTCGTCATCTGGAGAACGAGGATGTTCGCCAACGGCTCCAAGCCCTTCTCCTTTGCGATCGTCGCACGCGTGCGGCGCTTCGGGCGGTACGGCCGGTACAGATCCTCTACGACGACCAGCGTCTGCGCTTCCTCAATCTGACGGCGCAGCTCATCCGTCAGTTTGCCCTGCTCCTCGATCGTCGCCAGCACCTGCGCCTTTTTTTCCTCCAGATTTCTAAGATACGTCAGACGCTCCGACAGATTACGGAGCTGTTCGTCATTCAGCGCACCGGTCATTTCCTTCCGGTAGCGGGCGATGAACGGTATCGTATTGCCCTCGTCGATCAGCCGGACGGCTGCCTCCACCTGCTTTTTCTGCACACCAAGCTCTGATGCGATCATTTCTACAATATTCATGTGTTACCTCTTTTTCATCATTTCTGTAAACTCTCCTGTATTATAGCGCAAGCACACCCTCACATGCAAGCGGCGGTCTTTTTTCATCCCGCGATTGAATCTTTTGCGCAGTCGTGTTATGATAAGCATATATAACATTACGAAATGAGAAGGAGGTGTTCCCATGTCAGGTTCTATGTCTATCGGCGGTTACTCTGGCTATTCCTATCAGAGTCCGTATTCATTCGGCACACGTACAGGCGACGAGACCAGACGTTCTGCCAATCCCGACGAGCAGGTGAAGGCAGGGCGCAGATCCGCACCTAGCGAATGCAAGACCTGCAAAACGCGTAAATATCAGGACGGCTCCAACGAAACAGACGTGTCCTTCAAGGCTCCCGGTCACATTTCTCCGCAGGCATCTGCCGGAACGGTGCGGGCGCACGAGCAGGAGCATGTGAGCAATGCACGCGAAAAAGCTGCCACCGGAAACGGAAAGGTGCTTTCTGCCACGGTTTCCCTGCACACGGCGGTCTGTCCGGAATGCGGTACCTCATATGTTTCGGGCGGCGAGACGCGCACAGCGATCTCCTACACCAAGGAACAACAGCAGCAGGAAAACCCTTATCAGAAAAATAAAAAAGCGATCGAGGCAATGCAGCTCACCGGCTCACACATTGACTACGTTGCATGATCGTTCTAAAAAACAGGAAATCGAAGAAGCTGCGAGACCGGCATCGGCTTCGCAGCTTCTTTTTTTATTCTTTTATTTTTTTAGTTGAAACGGATCATCTGCAGAACGCTGGAAAGACGCGCTGCTTTTTCCTCGTATGCAGACTCAGACATCTTCATCGTCACAAATCCGATCTCATCTGCCAGCTCCTCAATATCCACAAACTCCACGCTGCCGAACACGTTCGAGATCTCCTCCTTGGATGCCTTGGTGCGGACAAAGAAGCGTGTCTCATTCGACTTGTAGTCTGCGAGCTGCACCGGCTGTGACTCCCAATTCAAGATGATATGCGTATGCAGGTGCTTTACAATGTCCACAATGTCGCCGACAACTGCGCTCGCGGTCGGCAGCTTTCCTGCGCCGCTTCCGTAAAACATGGAATCGCCTAGCATGTTTCCCTTGACAAAGATCGCATTGAACACGTCATTGACATTGTACAGCGGATGCTCCGCCGGAATGAGGAACGGTGCAACTAATGCCACATAACCGTCCGGTGTCTGACGGCTCGTCGCGAGCAGCTTGATCGCGCGTCCCATCTCCTTCGCATACATGATGTCGGTCGGTGTGATCTTTGTGATCCCTTCCGTATGGATATCCTCGTAATTAACCTGCTGTCCGCAGACGAGCGAGGTCAGGATCGCGATCTTTCGGCAGGCATCGTATCCCTCTACATCTGCGGTCGGATCCTTCTCTGCGTAGCCCTTTGCCTGTGCTTCCTTTAAGACATCATCAAACGCTAGTCCCTCTGCGGTCATTTTGGTCAGCATATAGTTCGTCGTACCGTTGACGATACCGCTGATCTCCACGATCTCATCACCGGTGATCGAGCTCATCAGCGGACGGATGATCGGAATGCCGCCGCCGACACTTGCTTCAAATAAGAAATTGACATTTTTCTCTGCTGCGAGCGCGATCAGCTCCGCGCCCTTGTCTGCAACAAGCGCCTTATTCGAGGTCGTCACATGCTTTCCTGCCGTGAGCATCGCCTTTACAAAGGTATAAGCCGGCTCTACGCCGCCCATCGTCTCAACAACAATGCGCACCTCCGGATCAGCCGCGATCGTCTGATAATCATGCACGATCTTTGACTGGATCGGATCACCCTCAAAATCACGCAGATCCAGCACATATTTTACCTCAAGCTCCTCGCCGGAGGTCTTTTTGATGCGTTCCTTATTTTTCTCCAATATCTCCACGACACCGGAACCGATGGTTCCGTAGCCCATCACTGCAACCTTTACCATTTGTTTCTTACTCCCTCGCTAATATTTTTAAGTAATGGACACCTTCCTGCTGCTCGATCCGCTCCATCATGCGGTTGGCATCTGCCGTTTCCGGCAGGATATCCACGCTGAGCGTCAGCGACGCGATCCCATTGACCGGTATACTCTGATGGATGGTCAGTATATTTGCCTTGGAATCCGCGATTGTTTTTAATATCGCAGACAAAAGCCCCGGCTCATCATCCAACTGGATGACGATCGTGATCGTCCGTCCCTTCGCATTGTCATGGAATGGGAAAATGTCATCCTTGTATTTATAAAAGGAGCTGCGGCTGATATCCACACGCTCTGCCGCCTCCTGCACAGAAGCTGCCCTGCCCGATTCCAGCAGCCGCTTCGCCCGAACGACGCGCAGCAGCACCTCCGGCACTGCCTTTTCCTTCAACACATAATAGTTTGTCTTTTCCGTCATTTTTTGCTCCTGTGTTTGTCCTACAAATACATTTGTACTCACTTGAAAGATAATAACACAAGAAATGAAAAGGCGCAAGACCTATTCGGTCTGCGCCATGTACTCTTTTCTGTATGATCTTTTTATTCTGCGTCCTCCGCCATCGCGCCGCCCTGTGACAGCCACTTCAGATACGCGTTGATGAACGGATCCAACTCACCGTCCAGCACAGCATCGACATTGCCGGTCTCGCAGGCGGTACGGCGATCCTTGACCATCGTGTAGGGCTGCATCACGTAGGAGCGGATCTGATTGCCCCAGCCGATGTCCGTGACCTCACCGCGGATCTGTGCTTCTTTTTCCTCATTTTCCTGCTGACGCAGCATGAGCAGCTTTGCCTTCAGCATCTGCATCGCCTTGTCCTTGTTCATGTGCTGGGAACGCTCATTCTGACAGGTCACAACGATACCGGTCGGAAAATGCGTGATCCGGATCGCCGAAGAGGTCTTGTTGATGTGCTGACCGCCGGCACCGCTCGAACGGTAG